>DASWLF010000299.1:0-3330 GCA_036396255.1 Desulfobaccales bacterium | reverse complement strand
CACCCAGGGGAAGCTCTGTCCCCAGTGCCCGTTTGGGGCTTATTTGCCTTCGGGGTTCCCTTATGCCTCTGAGGTGCAGGCCCTGTGTCTGCCCTGGATCGTCATCGTACACCCCCAGCCCACCTCTCCGCCGACCCCGGCCGCGGACTAGCGCAACCTGTCCGGGATACCAGTTCAGCCAGCAGACTCCAGGCTCAGGCCCCCCGATTACCGGACCGCAAAGACCACCCCACTTCCGATCTTCCCCATTTTAACGCAGAGCAACTCTGGACATCGGGCAGAGTCGTTCTTATTCTTATGCTATCCCCAATCTCCTAATGACTTGAGGTCCGGGAGAATATTTCCGCCGGGCCATAATAATACAAGGAAGCCCATAGCAGCATGGGAACGGCTCTGATAATTGGGACCACCGCATTACTGCAGTTTATCGGGGCTTTCTTTGCCTTAAAGCTGGTTCAGGTTACCGGGAGGCGCCCCAGCTGGATGCTGCTGGCCGCGGGTTTATGCCTTCTGGGGATGTGGCACTCCTTCGTCCTTTGGGACTTGCTCGCAGGGAGGTCGATAAGCCACTTCGGCTTCGCCGAGGAGCTGGTGGAGCTGTCCTATTCGGCCCTGGTGTTGGCGGGAGTCCTCTGGATTTCTCCCCTGTTCAGGACCATCAAGCGCTCGCAAGAGGACCTGAAAGAGTCGGAGCAGAACCTGCACCAGCTAACCTCCCAGCTTATGGCCGTTCAGGAGGTGGAGCGAAAACGCCTCTCCCATGAACTGCACGATGACCTGGGGCAATCCTTACTGGCCCTGAAGCTCCACCTTAGAATTCTGGGACAGAGACTGGGTCTGGAAAACCGGACCCGGGATGCCGAATACGAGGACCTGCTTTTGGTCTTGAATGAGCTCATTGACATTGTGCAGCATATGCACGAGGACTTGAGCCCCCTGATCCTGGAAAACCTGGGGTTGCCCGCCGCCATCCGGCAGCTGGCCCGGGAAACCCTGGAGCATTACCAGATCCGGGAGAGTTCCGTGGACGTGGATGAAGTCGAGGATATATTTTCCCCGGAAGCCGGGATCATCCTCTACCGCATCGTGCAGGAAGCCCTGACCAATATCGGCAAGCATGCCGGCGCCGGCCGGGTGTGCCTGGCCATAAAAAGACAGGGGGATGCGGTTTCCTGTTTAATCGAGGACAACGGGCAGGGGTTCAAAGTGGAGGAGGTTTTGGGCGCCGGACCGTCCCGGGGCAAAGGCCTGGGTTTGGCCGCCATGAAGGAGCGGGTCCGGATGCTGGCGGGCAAACTGGACCTCCGGAGCCGGGTAGGGGAGGGAACCAAAGTCTCGTTCACCGTCCCCATACCGGCGCGGGTGGAGCCAACGGCCGCGGGCGCCTGACCGGCCGATTCTCCGGACGCGTTCCCGCCGCCGTCTCGGGAAACCGCGCCTTACCGCGCCCCCAGGAAGGCGTCGAGGTCCTGGAGGGTGGCGGCGCTCTCCGGCCGCGGCAGGTCCCACAAGACCATGACCATGGCCCCCATTACCCCGTCGCCCCAGGAGCAGCTGCACTTGATGGTGGGCGGCAGTTTCGGCGGTCCCAGGAGGTCGGTGAGGCTGGCGATGAATTCCTGACCCGGGCTGGAGGCCGGCAGGTTGAGGGAGATCTGGTCCGGGTAGATGGTGAGGGAAAACTCCACTTCCTGGGCAGCGCTTTCCCCGGCCTTGCGGGCCCGTCCCTCAATCATGGCCACCTTGCGGCGCTGCTCCCGGTTATCGAGCACAATCTCCCAGTCCTGAACCATTTTCCTCCCCCGGCCCCCGGCTTACGAATCTTGCTTCTTTTTCAAAAAGAAGGCCTGGCGCCACAGGTCATCGCCGGCCAGGGCATGCAGGGTTACCGCGCCCACGTGGATCCCCAGGAAGATGGGGATGAGCCACAGGCCGGCCTCATGCAGTTCCTTGATAAAATGCAGCGCCACCCCGGCCTTGCGGCCCGGTTCCAGGAAGATAAACATCAAAGTCCCCGTCAGCGCCATCCAGGAGAAGACCCCCAGGCCGAAGGTTTGCGCCACCCCGGCCAGCCCCTGGTGGACGGCCCGGTCTGGCAGCTTCAGCCTCAGCAAATTGACCAGGTCTTCTAAAACCATTAACACCCTTTCCCGGGTGTAGGGGACCCACTGGCTGAACTGAGCCTCCCGGGAACCGTAAAAGCCCACCCAGAGGCGCCAAAACACGAAAAAGCTCAAACTGAGGCCCAGCCATTTATGCACCCTGAATCCCAGGTGGTAGGCCCGCTTATAGTCGCCGGCGAACAGGCCCGTAAGGTACGCCAGGATGCCCAAGAACGTCAGCCCCAGGTGGATGAACCGGGTGAGGTCGTCTAACTCGCCCCTCTGCCGGGAGTTTGACCTTGGTTCCACGTCGCTGCCTCCTCGATACCTTCAAAACCGGCTTGCTGCGTTGGGGTTGGAAAGGAGATCGAAGCCGCCCCGGGCTTTTTCAGGCCAGCTCCCGCAGGCGGGCGGCAAAGCCCGGCAGATTCAAGGCCTCCTCCACCCGTCCCAGGCCGAGCAGGGCAAAGCCCTTGCCCATCACCGCTTCTTCCAGTTCCGGGGCGAACTTCAGGATCTTGTCGAAACACGCCAGGGCCTCGTCGTAGTGCTGCAGTTCGGTGAGGGTGGTGCCTTTATAGACCAGGGCCTCCACGTTGGCGGGGTCCAGCATCAGGGCGAGGTTGTAACATTCCAGGGCCTTTTCCGGGCGTCCCGCGTCCCCCAGCAGACGGGCGGCGTCGAGATATGGCTGGCGGGCGTCCTCTTCCACCCCTTTGCGGCACTCGATGTAGGCGTTGAGCACGTGGGCGTCGCCGTCGGAGAAGGCCGGCATCCCGTGGCCGGGCAGCAGGAAATCCACCGGGTAGGGCACCAGCCGGGCCAGGGAGGCGATGAGCTGCTCCATGTTGCCCAATTTATCGTCGGCCCCCGCCAGGATGTTTTCGGTGGGGCTGCTGGGAAATACCGTGTCCCCGGAAAAGAGGATGCGGTTGTGGTGCTCATAGATGCAGATGTCTCCCTTGGTGTGGCCGGGGGTGGGGATGATCTCCAGCAGGTGGGGCCCGATCTCGAAGCGCTCGCCGCCCCGCAGCAAGACCACCCGGTCCACCCGGCCGGCCTTTTCCATGATCTTCATGAACGGCACGTTGCGGAAGTTGATGTACGGCAGGGTGTCCAGGTGGCCGTAAACCTTGGGGTTGCACCAGTCGAAGATCTCTCCCATGCCCCCCACGTGGTCGAAGTGGCAGTGGGTGATGAACAGGTTCTCCAGGACTGAGAGATCAAA
>DASWLF010000298.1:0-1605 GCA_036396255.1 Desulfobaccales bacterium | reverse complement strand
TTCACCGCGGTGCCGTTGGCCAGGTCCGGGGTGATGTTGAACTGGCGCCGGTAGTCCACCGCCCGTTTCCCCATCCAGGATTTAAAGACGCCGTCGATGGAGATGACCAGTTGGGCCCATGGGTCCTGGGGGAATGGTTTGCCGGTTTCTTTCTTGATCAAGTCTTTAAATTTCTCACATACCTCTGCCATGGCCTCGGCGGAAAGTTCCGTGTCCACCGTGGCATGATGTTTCTTTTTGACTTCGTCAAAGATGAAGTCGAATTTGTCTTCTTTAGTTGCCGGATCCGGCTCAATCCCCAGGCCAATCTTACCGAAAAGCTGCAGGAACCGCCGGTAGGCGTCGTTGACGAACCGCTCGTTCTGGGTCAGGGCGATCATGCCTTTGGCGGTCTCATCGTTGAGGCCCAGGTTTAAGATAGTGTCCATCATCCCCGGCATGGACAGGGCGGAGCCGGAGCGCACCGATATCAGCAGGGGATTTTTGGCATCGCCGAATCCTTTGCCGGTCTTGGCCTCCAGGGCCGACATATAATCATGGACTTCGTCCATGAGGCCCTGGGGGAAATGAGACCCCTGGGCGAAGTACTCCACGTTGGCCTCGGTGGTGATGACGAATCCCGGCGGCACCGGCAAGCCGATCTGGGTCATGGTGCAGAGGCCGGCGCCCTTGCCTCCCAAAAGTTTCTTATTGGTGCCGTCGCCTTCCTCGAAGGCATAGCAATAACGCTTTTTGGCTTCCTTGACTGCTTGCTTCGCCATGTCACCCTTCTCCTTATCTAGATCGAATTTCCGATTTCCCCGGATTTCTTACATGAATGTGGCTTTTCATACCATGATATTGTGAACAGATTCAAAAAGAAAATTCATGCCCGACTATCTGTCAGCCATCTCCGGCGGCGGCAGAGAGCATGGAAAGCAAGGAGGCAAAACCCTTGGGGAAACTGCCGGTTCAGGCCAAGCTGGGAACTAGTCCGATTTCCCTGGATGAATGGAAAATAGCAAGATCTTTGCTATAATGCAAGAGATGGCATTCGATTATCTCCGGGGCCGGTGGCGGCGTTTGCTCCAGAGGCTCGGCTGGCGCGTTAAGGGCCTGCCGACCTGGGGTGAAGGCCCGCCCACCATCCTGGGCGTCTGTGCAAACTGCGGCGCGGTGGTCCTCCAGGGCTGGCACCGGGAAATTCCAGGCGGCCTCCTGTGCCGGCGCTGCGCCGGGAAATAAAACCTTCTGGAAAGTTTTTCGGGAGAGGAGGCCAGGGGCCGACGGCCGCTTACAATCCCTCCCTGAAACCCACCCCCCAACCTCCATAAGAGGGTTGTTAAAAGAAAATGTAGAAATTTAGGGTGGGCACTGCCCACCATTCCCTTTAAAATGTTGTGGACGGAGAAACATGCTGCCCATTCAATTCGACTTCACCGTAAATGAAGACCGCAGGGGAACCAATTTTGAAGGCGTCGAGGCGGGCCACGCCGACCCGGAGGGGGCCCTCAACCTGCACCTGCGGGTGGCCCGGGATCACCTGGTCCTGAGCGTCTGGCCGGTCCGGGGCGAAATGGCCGGGATTTCCGACAGCCTGGCCCAAATCCTGGGCCCGCCCCGGGA
>DASWLF010000297.1:0-9464 GCA_036396255.1 Desulfobaccales bacterium | reverse complement strand
GCCATCTTTTTCAGGCGGGTGTCCACGTTGCCCCTCAGGGCCACGACCTCGAGGTCAGGCCTAAGATGCAGCAACTGGGCCCGCCGCCTGAGGCTGCCGGTGCCCAACCGGCCTCCGGCAGGAATCTGGGCCAGGGAGGCGTAGCGCTCCGAAATCAGGGCGTCCCGCCAGTCCTCCCGTTGGGGCACCGCCCCCAGCATGAGGCCCTGGGGAATCAGCGCCGGCATGTCCTTGAGGCTGTGCACCGCCAGGTCCACCTCCCCGGCCAGCAGGGCTTCTTCGATTTCCTTGATGAACAGGCCCTTGCCGCCCACCTGGGCCAGGGGGATGTCATGGAGCTTGTCGCCGGTGGTTTTGATGATTATCAGCTCAACCCGCTGGTCGGGGTAGCGGCCGGAAATTTGGGCCGCCACCCAGCGGGCCTGGGCCAGGGCCAGGGCGCTGCCCCGGGTGCCCATCTTAATTGCCGCGGGCAACGTCATCTCTTAACCGCAGGTGCTGCAGGAAGTGGCGGAGCAACCGGTGCAAGAGGCGCCGCCCTTGTGATTGGAGGCCGCGGTGAACTTGTACCCCACCTTGGCGGCGCAGGCGGACATCAATTTTTCCACCCGTTTTTGACCGCAAAAGGGGCACTCCACTTCGGGGTCGCCGCCGAAGACCAGCTTTTCGAACTCCTTATCGCAGGCCTGACAATGAAACTCAAAGATTGGCATAAACAAACCTCGTCTGATGGTCTTGGTGAGGGGAGGGCCGGGGACCCTTCCGAAAAAGTCCCTGCCCTCCCCCCACGCCCCCCTCCCAACCCGCATAAGTGGCCTGGGAAGGCGGGGCCAGGGCCCCGACTTCCCAGGCTAAACCCATAAGGGATTGGGGGAGGGGTTTGGGGAGTTTTTCGTAAGCGTAAGGGCTTTTGCCCTTAGCCCCCTCCTAAAAATCATTTTACACTATTTCCTTTCAAGGCGCACCGGGGCGCCTTCGGGGACCAGTTTGAGGCAGCAGGGATCGTCGCGGAGGCGGCCCACGAAGTTCACCGGGCTGGCCGGCCGGATTTCCCCCGGGAGGCTGGCCGGGGTGAGGCCGAAAAAGAAGCAGATGGCCCGGCCCGTGGGCCAGTAGCCGATATCCCCCACGTCCACCACCGATTTGGCGGTGTCGTCCAGTGCCGCCGCCACCTGGGGCACGGGAAAATAGATCTCCTCCCCCCACAATTGGGCGTTGCCGGTGATGGGCAGGGCCTCGGCCAGGGCCCTGGCCGTGGGAGAATCGTTCAGGAACCCGTGCAGCTTCAGGTCGCCCGCCGTCACCACGATTTCCGTGGGCATGATTTATCCCTCCATTTCCTCCAGCACCATGGCGGCCAGCAGGGGAAAGAGCAGTTCGTGGTGGCCGGTCAAGGCGTAGCCCTTTCCCCCTTCGGCGGTGGGGCGGCGCACCACGTTGGTCAGGGGCCGGTAGTGCTGGATAAAATCCAGATTCAAGGTGGTGAGCGGCGCCACCGGGTAGCCCAGGTTGCGGGCCAGGGTCAGGGCCTTTAAAAAGACCTCCGGCAGGATCACCGCGGACCCCAGGTTGATGAACATCCCTTCGGCGAGCCGGCTCACCAGGGCGGCAAAGAGCCGGAAATCCAGATGGGTGGTCTTTCCCAGGGCCTCCGGGTCCACCGAGGGATGCAGGTGGATGATGTCGGTGCCCACCGCCACGTGCACCGTCACCGGCACCCCGTGCTGCGCCGCGGCGGCCAGCAGGCTCAGGTGCTGGTGCGGAAAGTTGGCCGCCAGCAGGCGCCGGCCCACGGCCTCCCCCAGTCCCAGGCCTTCCTGGGCCCCCCAGGAGATGGCGGCGTTGAGGAACGCCGCGGTTTCCTGCGCCATGCCGAAGCGGCCGCAGCCCAGTTCCTGGTCCACGTCCTCGGAGGTGCAGCCCACCATGGCGATTTCGGCGTCGTGAATGATGCCGGCGCCGTTCAAAGCCACCCCGGTGAGGAGCCCCTGGTGGAGCAAGTCGATGATGACGGGGCTCAGCCCCACCTTGAGGGGGTGGGCCCCCATGCCCAGGAGCACCTGGCGCCCGTTCTGCCGGGCCTCAACCCAGGCGGCCACCACTTCCCGGAAGGCGCTGCCGGCCAGGACCTTGGGCAACCGGGCCACGAACTCCAGCAAAGAGCCGCCTTTTTCCCAGGCCCGGGCGAAATCACCGGCCCGCACCTTGGAGTGGCGCGCCGACAAACTATAAGTCTTCAGCCCATCTAAAGAAAGGGGCTCCGGTTTTTTCATCTGCCCGCCTTTCCCCATAATCTTTGGAGGAACGGACCTGCGTTTCCGCCCGCCTTTGGGCGCCCCCTGGGTTCGCCCCTAGTATTTGGTTACGAAAATCAGCGTAAATAATTGCGATCATTCTCAAAGACCAGGACTACATAACGTCCCCCTTTGAAAAAGGGGGATTTAGGGGGATTTCAATGGGTTATAAAATCCCCCCTAACCCCCCTTTGGAAAAGGGGGGAATAAAAATGGGTCTTAAATAAGGCGCTAACTTCTGCAATTAAGTACTAGATTCTTTTCACCTCATTCACCTTATTTGGAAATCACATACCGGCAAATTTTTCAGGGAAAAGAATATAATCCACCAAATCGCAGAGGACATGGCCCATGGTGATGTGGACCTCCTGAATGCGGGGGGTCTGTCGGGAGGGCACCACCAGGGCGAGGTCCGCCGAGGCCGCCACCGGCCCGCCGTCGCCGCCGCTCAGAGCCAGGGTCTTGAGGCCCAGCTCCCGGGCCGCCTTAAGGCCCGCCACCACGTTGGGGGACTTCCCACTGGTGCTGATCCCCAGGGCCGCGTCGCCCCGTCGGCCCAGGGCCCGCACCTGCTTGGCGAAGACCTCCCGGAAATCATAGTCGTTGGCCACCGCGGTCAAAATGGAGGTGTCGGTGGTGAGGGCCAGCGCGGCCAGGGGCGGCCGCTCTACCAGGAAGCGGTTGACGAACTCCGCGGCCAGGTGCTGGGCGTCCGCGGCGCTGCCGCCGTTGCCGAAAATCAATACCTTGCCGCCTTTCTTAAAGACCTGGGCCAGCATCCGGGCCGCGGCCACCAGGTCTTCGGCCTGTTCGGCGACAAACTGGCTTTTCAGGCGGATGGACTCCGCCACGGCCTCCTGCACTCGCATCAGCAAGTTCATGGTGCCTCCATGATCTTGGTAGCGTGGTAGGGGCGGTTCGCGAACCGCCCCTACAACAAATGTCTTGAGCCTTAAACCTAAAATTTAGAAAATCAACACAGGCGAGACGCCTGTGCCACCGATCGGATTCCTCAGCATCTACATCACGCCAGGGGCGATACCCATTACCGACCTTTCACCCCAGCAGCTTCAAGTACCGCACCGGACTGAAGTACAGGGCTTCCATCAATTCCACCAGGTGGCGGGCCAGGGTCTCGGCTTTGGGGTCCAGGGGAGCCCGGGCCGCCACCGCGGGAAAGCGCTCCTTCATCAGGGAAAACATGAAGCTTTGGGCCTCCGTCACCTCCAGGGTGATGGGGATGCGGTTCACCAGGTCCAGAAACTGCTTCACCCGCATGGCCTTTTCCGTCTGGAATTTGGCCGCCAGGTCCAGGAGATGGCGCTGCAGCATCCGGCCCAGGATCCGGGCGCCTTCCCCGGACTCCAGTTTCAGGCCCATGATCTCCGCATCCTGCACCACTTCCAGGATCTCCTCGGAAGCCGTCAGCTGGTCCGGCTCCGGCTCCATCTTGCGCAGGAGTTCCACCAGGCGCCGGTTCAGGGTGATTTCCCCCAGGGCCCGGTACAGGCGCGGCAGGGGCAGCCTCTCCGTGGCCATGGCTTTCAACAGGCCCCGGGTTTCCTCAAAATTGCGGGAAATCAGGCCCAGGGCCTCCTCCTGGTTTTGGGACAGCAGGTCCTGGAAGACCTCCATCTTTTCATCCTGGAAAATATCGTGGAAGCTGTAGTAGCGTTCCCCCAGGCGCCGCACCATGGAAGGGATGAGGTCTTCCGGGGTTTTTTCCAAGATTTGGAAAAACTCCATTTTCAGGTTCTGGAACTCCCGGGCCGCGGGAGCCGCCTGAATCTGGGTGCGGTAGAGATAGCTCCCCAGAAACGCGGTGTAAAAGGCCAGGGAGCGGCTCTCCAGGGTAACGCCGGAAGACAGGTTAAGGCGCCCCGCGGCAAAGAGCAGCGACCCCTGGGTCCTCTCCTCCAGGTCCTGGGGCTCAGCCCGGTAATGGTAGACGCTGGTGGGGCATTTCCGCTCCAGGTCCTTGAGCCAGGAGATCACCCACTGGTTGGCCACCTTGGGGTAGTCCACCACCGCAGGTTTGACCCGCCGCTGATAAATGGTGCGGCCGCTGCCCTCTTCGGGGAAATTGCTTACCCCCCGCTCCAGGATTTTCAGAAAAGGCTCTTCCAGGGGGTCGGCGGTGAATCCCTGCCCCAACTGCAAGGCCCGGGCGGCATATTTGATGACCTGCAGGGTCTCCAGGCCCGAGAGGTCGGCAAAGAACCAGCCGCAGCTGGTGTACATCAGGAGGGCGTGGCGCTGCATCTCCAGGAGCTTCAGAGCTGACACCCAATCGCGCTCGGTTAATTTGGGGACCCCCTGCCGGGAGAAGAATTCCGTCAACCCCGGCCGGCTGCGGTCCAGGAGCACCTGGATGTAGGCATTGCGGGCCGCCCAGGGGTCCCGGAAGTACTTCTGGCCCTCCGTTTCAAACAGGGCTGCCAGCCGCTTATTTAAAAAATCGAAGGACTGCCGCAACGGGGTGCGCCACCTCTGGTTCCAGGTGGGGAGGCCCCCGGTGGAGCAGCCGCAGTTTTCCTGCCAGCGGCCCACCCCATGGGCGCAGCTCCAGGAACTGCCCTCCCCTTCCGGTCCCAGGTAAAGCTCCACCTCCAATTTGGGCGGCGCCAGCTCCAGAAAGGTAGCGTAATTGGTCAGCTTGAAGCCCTTCTGGGGCAGGGTCACGGAAATGGCGTGGGCCAGGGCCAGTTCCCCGAACTTTTTATGATGCCCGTAGTTTTCCCCGTCCGTAGCCACGTGCAGAATCTGGGGGCGGAAGCGCCCGGGGGAAAAGTCCTCCACCAGGCGTTCCGCCAGACGGTAACTGTCCTGCAGCAGGTCTCCGAAGCTGAGGTCCGCGGCCACGTCGCCGTTGTAGAAAAAAACGTCGAGGTGCCGCGGTTTGCTCCGCCCCCCCTTCCCTTCGGGCAAAAAGCAGCGGTAGGCCAAAGTGGTGTCCAGGGTATGCCCCTGGACCGCCTGCCAGTCGCCCCCGGCCAGGGGCCGCACCCGTTTGGCCTGGTAAGGCGACAGGATGACAAACTTCATCCCGTGGTCCGCCAGGCTGCCCAGGGTGGGGTAATTCACCGCGGTCTCCGGCAGCCACATGGCCGCGGCCGGGCGCCGGAAGCGCTGCTGGAAGTCCTTGAGTCCCCAGATTATCTGGGTCTCCCGGTCCCGGGGGTTGGCCAGGGGCAGGATCACGTGGTTGTAAGCCTGGGCCAGGGCGTTGCCGTGGCCCAGGGCCGCCAGGCTGAGCCGGTCCGCCTCCAGAATTTTCTCATAGGTCCCGGGGGCCTGGACCTCCAGCCAGCTCAGCAGGGTGGGGCCAAAATTGAAGCTGAGGTGCTCGTAATTGTTGATAATATCCAGGATGCGGCGCTGGCCGTCATAGACCCGGGCCGCCTCGTTGGGGCGGTAGCATTCCGCGGTGATGCGGATATTCCAATCGTGGTAGGGGTGGGCGCTGGTCTCCACCTCGATCTGCTCAATCCAGGGATTCTCCCGGGGAGGTTGATAAAAATGGCCGTGGATGACCACGTATCCCTGGGGGCTGGTCTTGGCAGGCAAAGAATCCATGCGTCTCCCCTCAATGCAAATCTGTGGGATTCATCATATACGCCAATATTTCACTGTCAACCAAAGAAACAACGGGTCAAGGTGGCGAAAGATTAGGCGGCAGAACCCCAAAAGACTCAATCCGGATCCTTTCCAGCTATTATATAGGAATACCTGTGGAAATGACCAATATCTCTTGACTTCGATGAAAATTGCTGTAACATTTAATGGTTCTAATACAGGAGGCCAGCAGTGTACGCCATTATCAAAACCGGTGGGAAGCAATACCGAGTCGCCCCCGGGGACGTGCTCCGGGTGGAGCGCCTGCCCGGAGAGCGGGGCGATGAAGTCATACTGGACCAGGTGCTCCTGGTCACCGACGGCCAGGAACTCAAGGTCGGCCAGCCCCTGGTGGAAAACGCCACGGTGCGCTGCCAGATAATGCGCCAAGGCAAGGGCAAAAAAATCATCGTCTTTAAAAAGAAACGCCGGAAGAACTACCGGCGCAAACAGGGGCACCGGCAACTGTTCACGGCCTTGCAAATCCAGGAAATAACTGTATAATTTGATGGAAGGGCCGGGGGCCCTTAGCCCCCTCCCCCCAACAAAGGAGCTTAACACCATGGCACACAAAAAGGCCGGCGGCAGTTCCCGCAACGGCCGGGATTCTCAGGGCCAGCGCCGCGGCGTCAAACGGTTTGCCGGGCACCGGGTGTTGGCCGGCAACATCCTGGTGCGGCAGCTGGGCACCCGCATCCACCCGGGGACCAACGTGGGCATGGGACGAGACTTTACCCTGTTTGCCAAGATCGACGGGGTGGTGGCCTATGAAACCTTTGGCAAAGATCGCAAACGGGTCAGCGTTTATCCCCAAACTTGAAGTCCTTCCCCGACGAGGCCACCATTACGGTCAGGGCCGGCCACGGCGGCCCGGGCTGTGTCAGTTTCCTCCGGGCCCGCTTCCAGCCCCGGGGCCGACCCGACGGGGGTGATGGCGGGGCCGGCGGCGATGTGATCCTGGAGGCTTCCCAAACCCTGCGCACTCTGAGCCCATTCCGGCGCCGCCGCATCTTTCAGGCGGAAAACGGCCGTCGCGGCCAGAAGCAGGACCGCCACGGCAAGAGCGGTCCTACCCTCACCATCCCGGTCCCCCTGGGGACCCGCGTGTTTGACCCCGACAGCGGCAGGCTCCTGGGCGACCTCCTCACTGCAGGCCAACGCCTGGTTCTGGCCAAGGGCGGCCGGGGCGGCAAGGGCAACGCCCACTTCGTCTCTTCCCGGATGCGCTCCCCCCGCTTCGCCCAACCCGGCGAGCCGGGCCAGGAGCGCCGCATCTACCTGGAGCTCCACCTCCTGGCCGACGTGGGCCTCATAGGCGCCCCCAACGCCGGAAAAACCACCCTGCTCAAGGCCCTCACTGCCTCCAAGGCCCGGGTGGCTCCCTTTCCCTTCACCACCCTGAGCCCCCAGCTGGGCGTCATGGGCGCCCCCGACGACCAGGAACCCCTGGTCCTGGCGGAGATCCCGGGCCTGATCAAAGGGGCCCACCTGGGCAAGGGCCTGGGGCACCGCTTCCTGCGACACCTGAAGCGCACCCGGCTCCTGGTGCAGGTCATCGACCTGGGCCAGGTGAATCCCGCCGACCCCCTGGCCCCCCTCCGGATGCTGGAAGAGGAGATGGAGGCCTTTGACCCCGATCTTTTGAGCCGGCCGCGGCTCATCGCGCTCAACAAAACCGATATATTGGAACCGGACTTTCCCCGCCGGCAGGTGGTGGACGCCTACCGGGAAGCCGGCTGGCGGGTCTTCACGGTTTCGGCCCAGAGCGGCGAGGGGTTAGACCACCTGAGAGCGGCCATCTGGGAGGAATTTACCAACTTCGGCCATGAAGCAACTGCGGCAACAATACCTGAGTAAGGCCCGCCGGGTGGTCCTCAAACTGGGGAGCGCGGTGCTCACCGCCCCCGACGGCCTCAATCTGCCCCTCATCCAGCGCCTGGTGGGGGAAATCGGCAAACTGCGCTCCGGGGAGCGGGAATTCATCCTGGTCTCCTCCGGGGCCATCGCCGCGGGCTGCCGCAAGCTGGGGCTAACCAGCCGCCCCAGCGGCATCCCCCAGCAGCAGGCCGTGGCCGCCGCCGGCCAGAGCGCCCTCATGCTCGCCTACGAGGAGGCCTTCGCCGAATTCGGCCTCAAGGTGGCCCAGATCCTCCTCACCCACGACGACCTGGAAGCCCGCACCCGCTTCCTGAACGCCCGCAACACCCTGTTTACCTTGCTCCAGTGGCAGGTGGTGCCCATTATCAACGAAAACGACACCGTGGCCACCGACGAGCTCAAGTTCGGGGACAACGACAACCTGGCGGCCCTCATCTGCAACCTGGTGGGGGCCGACCTCCTGATCCTGCTCACCGACACCGACGGGCTGTATGACCAGGACCCCCGGGAACACCCCGACGCCAAACTCCTGCCCCTGGTGGAGAGCTTCGACCCCGCCCTGGAAAAGGCCGCGGGACCGCGGGCCGGCCCCCTGGGCCGGGGCGGCATGACCAGCAAACTCCAGGCCGCCAAGAAGGCCGCGGCCGCGGGCCTCCCCACCCTCATCGCCAACGGCCTCACCCCCGGCATCCTGGGACAGATCTTTGCCGCCGCCCAGGTGGGCACCCTGGTCCTGCCCCAGGCCCAGAAACTCAAGAGCCGCCAGTACTGGCTGGCCTACAACGTCACCCCCCAGGGCGCCATCCTGGTGGACCAGGGGGCCTTTGAGGCCCTGGTGCGCCACCATAAGAGCCTGCTGCCCGCGGGCATCGTGGAGGTCTTCGGCGCCTTCGGCAAGGGCGCCCCGGTGCAACTGGTGGACCCCGAAGGCCACCCCTTCGCCATGGGCCTCACCAACTACTCGGCCCGGGAAATCAACCGCATCAAGGGCCGCCAGACCCAGGAGATCGCCCAGACCCTGGGCGGCCCCAAGGGCTACGACGAAGTCATCCACCGGGATAACCTGGTAATTTTTCCGGAGATTTAAGGTGGGGGCCTGTAACTAATATCAACTTAAAAACAGGGCCTTGGTTTTCCCCCCTTTTCTAAGGGGGGGGTCAGGGGGGATTATAAGGCCTTGATAATCCCCCTAAATCCCCCTTTAAGAAAGGGGGACTTTAAGGCCCTGACTCTTATTTTTGAATATTTAAGTTATAGGGCGGCCCATGGCCGCCATAAATCGGCGTGCACGGCACGCCCTATAAGCTGGGGTGAGGGGGGCATTTGGACGCCTGGCCCTAACCTCCTGCCTGTGCAGGAGCCCAGGGCCAAGGCCCCGAGGCCACCGCGGCTCCGCCGCGGTAGTGGTGGAAGGGGGCCAGGGACTTTTTTGTAAGTGCCCCTGCACTTACGAAAAACTCCCCCAAACCCCCACCCCCAACCCCGAAATGGGAAAATATGTTGGCACAGGCGTCTCGCCCGGGCTTCAAGCGCCGGGGCAATTTATGGTGGGAGGGTCCACCAAATCTGAATTGTCGGGACACGGGGTGCCGTTCCCTAAAGAGACCCTTGCTTTAAGCCCGGTAAGCTGAAAAACCGGAACAAGGATTGTCTCATGAAATCCTACCTCACAATAAA
>DASWLF010000296.1:0-1816 GCA_036396255.1 Desulfobaccales bacterium | reverse complement strand
CCACATGGTGGAGGCCATCTTTGCCGATACCGGCGCCGGCATCCCCCAGGAGGTGGCGGACCGGATCTTCGACCCCTTCTTCACCACCAAGAAGGTGGGGGAAGGCACCGGCCTGGGGCTGGCCGTCAGCTATGCCATCATTAACAAATACGGCGGGGACATTCGCTTTGAGACCCGGGCGGCCATCCAGGGCGGCCAGGGCCCCACGGGCACCACCTTCTTTGTCTCCCTGCCGCCGGAAACCGTGACCGCGGCCAAGCAGGAAGAGCGCCGCGCCGCCGAACGAGGAGGTTCATAAAGAATGGGACGCATTCTGGCCGTCGATGACGAACTGGACATGTTGGCCCTGCTCAAGATGATCGTCGAGGGCTACTCCGACCACCAGGTGACCACCACCAACAATCCCCTGGAGGCGGCCGAGCTTCTGGAGAAAGACCCCTTCGACCTGATCTTGACCGACCTCAAGATGCCGGGCCTGGACGGTATGGAGCTCCTGGCCCGGGCCAAGCAACGGGACGAAGACGCCCTGGTGCTGGTGATCACCGCCTACGGGTCCCTGGAGTCGGCGGAAGAGGCCATGGCCAAAGGGGCCTTCGACTTCATCACCAAACCCTTCCGCAAGGAGCAGATCCTGCTGGCCATCGACAAGGCCATGCGCTGGCGGGAAATGGTGCGCCAGAACAAGGAATTGAAGCAGCGCCTGGAAGGCAAGTAGGGTTGGCAGGGGTTATAGGGGTCGGTGGTGGGGACGGCTCGCTAACCGCCTTTACCTGGGGATACGCCTGGTCCGAAAACGAGGCGCCAAAGGATGAATTCTATGGAATGGGTTTTGATTGCTGCCGTAGGGATCTTCTTGTTCATCTATTTCACCGGCCGGTGCTGAGGCAAATGAAGGCCGCGGCTTAGTTCAAGCCGCAGTGATTCCCCTCTGTGCCTCTGGGCCGCCGCGGCGCCCGTTAACTCAAACGCAGGGACGCGGAGATAAAGAGTCGAAGCTCTCTGGATGGATTCAGACTATGACCCATAATGCAGGGCCGGGCCTTAATGGCCGGCAGGTGTGGCAGCGCTTGATGGAAGGGAACATGCGTTTCGTCCAAGGGCTGTTTCAGGGGCGGAATTTGCTGGATTTGCGCCGCACCCTGGCCCGGGGGCAGCAGCCGGAGGCCGCGGTGCTGTGCTGTTCCGATTCCCGGGTGCCGGCGGAAATCATCTTCGATCAAAGCCTGGGGGACCTGTTTGTGGTGCGCACCGCCGGGCTGGTGCTGGAGCCCACCAGCATCGGCAGCCTGGAGTACGCGGTGGCGCACCTGAAGGTGCCGCTCCTGGTCATCAAGGGCCACGAGTCCTGCGGCGCGGTCACCGCGGCGGTGGAGCACCCCGATCTGGACGAGGGGCACATCAGCGCCATCGTGCAGCAGATCGCCCCGGCCGCGGCCCAGGCCCGCCAGACCGGCAAAAACGGCCAGGAGTTGGTGGAAGCGGCCACGGATTTGCACCTGCGTGCCCTGGAGCAGACCCTGCGCCGTCAGAGCCCCATCATCCGGGAAGCCATGGACTGCGGCCGCCTGGAAATCATCGTGGCCAAGTACTTTCTCGACGCGGGCCAGGTCCAGCCCCTAACTTCGACTTTTTAGCCGGGGTAGACCGGCAAAGCCCGCCTGGAAATCTTCTCCAGGGGTGGCACCCCTGCGGTCAGGGCGGATTTATCCCAAGTCGAGACCTCTGCGAAAAGCCTTTTTGTCATCCTGAGCGAAGCGAAGGATCTCGTATTTACTCATAATTACGAGATTCCTCGGTCGCTTCGCTCCCTCAGAAT
>DASWLF010000295.1:0-11083 GCA_036396255.1 Desulfobaccales bacterium | reverse complement strand
GCTGCCACCTGTGCCATGCCGGTAAAGATTTCCCCTTGCGGATCAATAAAGCCGAGAAGCTGGTGATCTTTACGAGTCTTCCGGAATATCAAGAAATCGTGGGGTGGCGGATTATTGAAGTCGAAAATGAGCTGCTGGGCAAAGGCATGCCCACCAAGATCCTGGATCAGTTCAAAACCTATCCCATAATTAAATGGCACTCCGGGAAAAAGAAATATCTATGCCAAAACTGCGCCAAAAAGCTGGTGGAACTTGGCAGGGACCAGGAACTGGCGGACAATCTGGTTTTTGAGCCGGATTAATCCCCGGCCAGGCTGAGGGCGCCGGGGGCGTCGCCTTGAATTTAGCCGGGTGAGGGTAGGGATAGGTGGGGCCGCCATTCATTGCGCCCCCAAGGGCGTGAGCAATCACGCTGCCACCCCTTACCGTTTCTTGCAGGTTTAATATGGACTTCAAAGCTTGCTTCATCAATGGCCGCTGGGTAGAGACCAAAAAGAGGCTTAAAGTCCTCTCCCCCTGGTCGGACGAAGTGGTGGGGGAGGTGGGCCTGGCCGGGGAGGCGGCATGGGAAGCCGCCATCACTGCGGCCCAGCAGGCGGCCCTCACCCTGAAAGGGTTCTCCAGCCACGAGCGCCGGGAGGTTCTTAAGGCACTCACGGCCGGGGTGGAGAGGCGCCAGGAGGAGCTGGCCCGGACCATCGTGGCCGAAGGGGGCAAGCCCGTCACCTACGCCCGGGCCGAAATGTCCCGGGGGGTGACGACGCTCGCCCTGGCGGCGGAGGAGGCGGCCCGCCTGGGCGGCGAAGTCATCCCCCTGGACCTGGCCCCGGGCGCCAGGGGGCGCTGGGGCCTCACCCGGCGCTTTCCGGTGGGGCCGGTGCTGGGCATCACCCCCTTCAATTTCCCCTTCAACCTGGTGGCCCACAAGGTGGGGCCGGCCCTGGCCGCGGGCAACCCCATCATCATCAAGCCCTCTTCCAAGACGCCCCTCACCGCCCTGCTCCTGGCGGAAATCTATGACCAGGCGGGCCTGCCGCCGGGAGGGTTGCAGGTGCTCCCCAGCGGCACCGACCTGGCGGAGCGGGCCGCGGCGGACGAGCGCCTCAAGGCGCTCTCTTTTACCGGCAGCGCTGCGGTTGGTTGGCACCTTAAAGAAAAAGCCGGCCGCAAGAAGGTCATCCTGGAGCTGGGGGGCAACGCCGCCTGCATCGTGGACGCCGGGGCGGACCTGAAGTGGGCCGCCCACCGGGCCGCCATCGGCGCCTTCGCCCACGCCGGCCAGGTGTGTATCGCGGTGCAACGCCTCCTGGTGCATCAGGAAATCTATCGGGATTTCAAAGAGGTCTTTCTCCAAACCATCGCCCGGGACATCCTGGCCGGGGACCCGGCCCGGGAAGAGACGGTCATCGGCCCCTTCATCGACGCCGCCGCCGCGGCCCGGGTGCGGCAGTGGGTCAAGGAGGCCCTGGACGCCGGCGCGGTTCTCATCGCCGGCAACCTGGGCGCCGGCAACCTCATGCCCGCGGTAGTGCTGGAAAACGTCACCCCGGAAATGAAGGTGTGGCGCCAAGAAATCTTCGGCCCGGTGGTTACCCTGACCCCCTTTGCCGATTTCGCCCAGGCCCTGGAGCTGGCCAACGACTCGGACTACGGCCTCCAGGCCGGGGTCTTCACGCCGAACCTGGCCCACGCCTGGCAGGCCTTCGAGACTTTAGAAGTGGGTGGCGTCATGGTCAACGACGCCCCCATCTTCCGCTTGGACCACATGCCCTACGGCGGGGTCAAGGCCTCGGGCCTGGGCCGGGAAGGGGTGCGCTACGCCATGGAAGAATTGACGGAGATTCGCTTGCTGGCCATCAAGCCGTGAGCAGTAAGCAGTGAGCAGTTTCCCACCCTGGTTGCCAAGCTGAGCTTGGGAACCCATAGGCGTCCCCAAGTTAAACTGGGGGACCAGAAGAGTGGGGGGGAGAGGCCGACAGCGCGGTTTTCAGGGGTTTGAGAAGTCAGTTCCGCCGGAAGCGTTTTCCCGCCAGCAAGTTTCTAATTTCATCCTTTCCGCTTATCGAGGCTGGGCTTTCCCCCTGGATAGCAGGCTAAGGATCTTTTCCGGGGTTTTCCCTTGCTACACCAGCAGGCCGGCTTCTTCCCGGTACTTGACGCAGGGGGTCCAGGATCCCAGGGGCCGCTTGCACCCTTTGCAGGTGTTCAGGCCCTGGCGCTGCTTGCAGTAGCTTTTCACCACCACCTCGAACATCTTGCCGTTGCGGATGGCAAAGGCCACCTCTTCGGCAATGGACTGCAGCAGCAGTAAGTCTTCCTTGGTAAAAGGTTTGCCGCCCGCCTTGTTGAGGACCTCCAGGACCCCGATTTTCTCTTCTCCCGCAGTGAGCGGCAGGGCAATCATGTTTCTGGTCTGAAAGCCGGATTCCGAATCGAATTTTCCATAAAACCGGGGATCATGCTGCACGTCGTTGATGATCTCCGCTTGCTGGGTCTCCAGCACCGACCCGGCCAGGCCCTGGTCGGCGGGGAAGGTGGCGGTCAAGAGCACCTCCTTGGCCTCGCCTTCGGCGCTGTAAAAGCGGAAATTCTTTTTCTCGTAATCCAGCATCAGGACCGAGGCGGCTTCCGCCGCCAGGGCATCCATGCTGAAATAGAGAATCGCCTCCAAGGCGTCGCGCAGGTCCAGGGCCTGGGCGATCATGGAACTCACGGTGAGGTAGGTGTTGAGATGCCGGTTGCGTTTTTCGAGCTCCAGCCGGTCAAGAATATTATCCAGGGCATGTCTGAGCAGCGGCAGGATTTTGTCCGGCAAAACCGTGGCTTCCCCGGGATTTGCCAGCCCCAGTAGCCCCATGGACCCTCTTTCGCACCGCAGGGGAAACAAGGATAACTGGATAGCTTCCTGGGGCCCCAGGGGAATGGCAGCAACCTGCCTCCCGGCGGTAGCTGAAAGCTGACCTGCCCGCTCCAACAAAAACTGCTCCACCGTTGGGGCCACCTCGGGCCGCAGGCCGTTGTGGAAGAAGTGGTGGGATAGGAGTGACGGGTCTTCCAGGTAAAGCAGCGCTCCGGTGGCGGTCGTGGATCGCGCCAGAAGCGGCAGCGCCAAGGCCGCCAGATCCTCCAGGTTCCTGGCCGACACGGCCTTATCGGCCAGCTCAAAAAAGGCCAGGGCCTCGCCGGAAGAAAGCTCTGCTTTGGACGGCTCAATGACAGGCATGACACCCCCATGCAAGTTGATGAAAAAGCATTATGCCACAAATCAACTCACAAATTAATTAAATAATCTACATTAACGTTTACCGATTGGTGGGGTCCAAAAATAAAGAAGACCATGGCAGGCGGGCTGCCATGGTCCCTGAGGTTACAATTATCTGGGGGGTGCTAGTTAGGGATAAAAATAGAGCTCTTTCAGCATCGGCGGTTTGAACTCCAGAGTCCGGAAGATCAGCACCGGCACGGTGGCGTGGGTGGCTACTCTATCGGCCACGTGGCCCATGTACCAGGCCACTTCCCCGGCGCCGTGGGTCCCCAGGGCGATGAGGTCATAGCCCTTATCCTGGGCATAGGCAATGATCTGCTGAGGCGGCACCCCCTCAGCGCAGGCCCAGTTGGCGTCCAGCCCCTGGTTTTTGAGGTCCTGGCCGGCCTTGGCCAGGAAGGTTTCACAGAATTTCGCCTCCTGGGCCGCGGCGGCCCGGATGGTTGCCGGAGTGCCTTCCCCGGCGAAGCCGCCGACGCCGGCATAACAGACGTGGAAGAGGGTCACTTTGGCCTTGAAGGTCTTGGCCAGTTCCGCTACCTTGGGGAGAATTTTAGCCGCGATTTCCGAACCGTCTAGGGGAACCAGAATCTTCTTAAACATAATGCCCTCCTGGAGAACTTTCGCTGGGGCAGGCCTGATATGGCGCCTCGCAGCCTCGGTGTATTTATAAATCTAGATAAGACCGCTGGCTGGGGTTGTCAAGTTAGCCTATGGAAATCTCTGCTATTTTTCTGGTTTCTGCGGGACCCGGCCGGCGGCCTGACTCTCTCCGCCTTTATAGAGGTCGCGCTGCAATACCCGGTGGTAAGTGGTAAAGTCGCCGTCGCCGGAATCGCTCTGCAAATGGGTGTCCATCATCTTCAGCTTGGCGTCCAGGTCGTCCAGGAAATAGACCAGCAGGGCTTCCCGGGTCTTGGGGGGAATGGGGGACCCGAATTCCAGGGACCCATGGTGTGAAAGGATGATGTGTTCCAGCTGCACCAGCAGGGTGGGGTCAGGAAACTCCAGGGCCCGGGCCTCTTCCCGCACCATTTCCCACCCCAGGACGATGTGGCCCAGCAGCGCCCCGGGAACGGTGAGCTCCGGAGCCTGGGGGCTGGCAATTTCCTTCACCTTCCCCAGGTCGTGCAGGATGGCCCCGGCCAGGGCCAGGTCGGGGTTCAGGTCGGGATAAACCGCCAGGGAGGCCAGGGTGTGGCGGGCCACGCACCAGGTGTGCTCCAGCAGGCCTCCCAGATAGGCATGGTGGTAAAGCCGGGCCGCGGGGCACACCAGGAGGTCCTCCCGGTAGCGGTCCAGGAGGCGCAGCACCAGGTCCTTCAGGGGCGGCCCCAGGTTGCCGGCGGCCAACTCCCAGAGCTCGCCCCAGAGCTGCTGACGGTCGTAAGGGGTGGCCAGGTGCAGCAGCTCCGGGTCGAAGCCTCGGGGCTCTTTGCCCAGAGCTCGCTGGGCCGCCACGGAAATGATGTCATTGACAATCAATTGGAGGTCGCCTTTATAAGAAGCCACCTGGCCCCGGACCCAGACGTAATCCCCCGGGATGAAGGGCCCGGGGCACTTGGCCAGGACGTCGCTCCAGACTCGAGCCACCATGGTGCCGCTCTTATCGCCCAGCACCAGGGAGAGAAACGGTTTGCCGGACTTGTCGGTGCGGCTCTCCGCCTGGCGCACCAGGAAAAATTGCTGCACCGGGGCGCCTTCCTTGAGTTCGCCTATGGGCTGATGGGTCACCGCTGGGGCCTTTGAAGGTTGGTGGCCGTATGATACTGCCAAAGGGGGTTGGTGGTCAAGAAGGGGATATATGGAAATAATTCCGTATAGATATATTGACAATTGAGAAATAATAATTATTTTAAATAAGTTAGGAGATTTACCGATGTGGCGTCCGGTTGGCTTTTAGTGCGACAGGCCAGAAAATTTGTTCTTGACAAAATATTTTAGTGGGATAAAATATATATTTCAATTCTTAGAGAGTGGCGGCAGGCCACGGGAACATAAGTCCATGGAAAAAGAGTATCTTAAGAAGTTCTTAGATCTGGGCGGCGGTAACGACCAACTTCTGGCCTACGATCAAATCAATCTCCTGGTCCCCGAGGAGGAGGACTCCCTGGAATTCCGCAGTTCTTACGACGGCGGGGCCGAGGGGGAACTGGAAGTGACCGACCACCTGGAAGCCGCCCACGGCGGGCCCCTGGTAGAAGGGCTGGAAGAAGACATAGAGGAGGGCGTCGAAGTCGAGGAAATCCCGGAACACGAGGGCCTGGTGGCCGCCTATTTCCGGGAGATGCTGCGCTATTCCATCCTTTCCCCGGAAGAGGAGCGGACCCTGGGCCGCATCATCAAAGAAGGACAGGAAGCCATTTTGAACCTGGTTTCCCTGGTCGTGTCCGACCTGGAAGAGGTCGGCTACCTGCAGAAGAAGATCCACCACTGGTACCAGACTCCGGAGAAGAGCGCCCAGGGCAAGGAAAAGCTCTTCAAGGTCATTCAGCAGAAGCTGTCCCAGGTCCAGCGCCATCACCCCGAGGCCCTGGAAATCAAGGAGTTGTCCAACCGCATCCAGGCCACCGAAGCGGAAGTCACCCAGGCCCGGGACCAGATGATCAAGGCCAACCTGCGCCTGGTGGTGAGCATCGCCAAGAAGTACCTGCACCGCGGCCTCACCTTCTCGGATCTGATCCAGGAAGGCAACCTGGGCCTCATGAAGGCCGTGACCCGGTATGACTACACCACCGGTTACCGCCTCAGCACTTTTGCGTCCTGGTGGATCCGGCAGACCATCACCCGGGCCATTTACGACAAGACCCGGACCATCCGGATCCCGGTGCACCTGCAGGAGATCCGCAACCGGTGTTACCGGGCTTTCTATGACCTGTTGAAGGAATTAGGCCGGGAGCCGTCCTTGAAGGAGATCTCCGAACGCTCCGGGGTGGCGGAGGACAAAATCCTGCTGGTCACCAACCTGGCGGACGAGCTCATCTCCCTGGAGACCCCGGTGGGCGACGAGGGCGACCGCCTGGGGGATTTCATCCGCAACGACAAGGCCATTTCTCCCTATGAGGCCATTCTGGAGTCCCAGTTGGGCGAGAAGACCGGCACTATTTTGACCACCCTCACCGCCCGGGAAGAGAAGATCATGAAGATGCGGTTCGGCATCGGGGAGGAAGTGGAGCACACCCTGGAAGAGATCGGGCGGACCTTTAAGGTCTCCCGGGAGCGCATCCGTCAGATTGAAAAGAAGGCGCTGAAGCGTCTCAAGCACCCCACCCGCAAAGCGGCGTTGGAGGATTTTCTGGAATAACCACCGGGGCCGGCTGGAAGCGGCCCCGCCCACCAATCCTGGGGAGGGATGAAGGATGGCAGGATTGAGTCCTGAGAGACTGTCGGAAGTAAAAGAGCGCTTGCTGGAACGGAAGCGGCGTCTCTGGCGAGAAGTCAAAGATCAGCTCAAGAGCAACATCGGCAATGGCTACCAGGAGATGCTGGCCACCGCCCGGGACGAAGAGGACCAGGCCACTGTGTCCCTGATGGCTGAGACCAACCTCACCCTCCTGGGACCCAAACGGCAGGAACTGGAGGCCATCGAGGAGGCGTTGCTGCGTCTGGAGAATGGCTCCTACGGCCACTGCGAGGTTTGCGGCCAGTCCATCGAACCGCGCCGGCTGGAGATCATGCCCGAAACGCCCCTGTGCCGCAACTGCATGTCCCACCGGGAAAAGCTGGCTAAGGCTACGGCCCGGGTGTAAGAGTAGAAAAACCATACAACGGAAAAAAGGCGGGAAGCGAAAGCTTCCCGCCTTTTCTGTTTTTGTGGGGGAGGGGGCAAAGGGCCGCCGGCCCCTGGCCCTCCCCCCAACCAATTTCCCAGAACTCTTAATAGGTTCCAATCACCGGCAGGCTGGCGGCCTTTTGCCGGTGCGCGGTTAACCCGGGGTGGAACCAGAAGATATTCCTGCCCCGGGCCTCCTGGACATCGGCGACGGCATGCCAGCGTCCCTTGTAAAGGAAGGCGGCCCGGTAGCCGTGGCCGGTTAGGAATCGCTGAATCGCCGCCTTGTCGGCCCCGGCGGCTCGCAGGTTTTTCTCCTCCATTTCCATGAGCAAGAGGGGCCGGTGCTGGCCGATGAGGCGCCGGGCTCCTTCAAGGGCGGCGTATTCCGCCCCCTCCACATCCATTTTGATGAGGTGGGGGGCGGGTAAACCCTGCTCTTCCAGGAAGTGGTCCAGGGAGACGGTTTTGCATAGCTCACGCCGGGTCTGGGCCTGGCCGGGACTGTACAGGTTGGCGCTGCTGTCGGCGGTGTCCCCGGCCAGGTACAGCACGGCTTCGCCCGCCGCGGCCGCCACCGCCACCTCAAAGGTTTTGATATTGGTAAACGGGTTCAGGGCGATATTCTCGCCCAGCCTGGCATAGGCGCTGCTCCCCGGCTCAAAGGCCACCACCTGACCGTGGTTTTTCAAGGCGCTGGCGGCTACCAGGGAGAAATAGCCCACGTTGGCGCCGATATCCCAGAATACTTCGCCCCCCTGCAGGAGGCGCCGCACCAGACTGGCTTCATACCTCTCGTGGTAATGGCCGTAAAAGTAGATTTTCAGCTGTTCGGCATCCCAGAGATCCAGCTTCATGGTAAAGCCCTGGTCCAGCCGGGCGGTGAGGTATCTTTCCGCCGGCGCCAGGCGGCCATGCCACAACTGGTAGAAATAGGCCTTGCCGTCCCTAAGGGGGAACTTGCTGAGATACCACCGGAAAAGGGCGCGCCCCGTAGGTTTCAGCCAGGTCTCGGTCATGACCCTCACTTCAGCCGGCAGTGGGTGAGACAGGGAAGCTCCCGGCGCAGGCGCGTCAGGCGCTCAAAGTCCAGCCGGGCATAAATCACTCCTTCCCCGTCCGGGGCCTGGGCCAGGACCTGGCCCCAGGGGTCCACGATGAGGGAGCGGCCGTAGCTGCGCCGGCCGGGGGAGTGCTGCCCCCACTGGGCCGGGGCTATCAGGTAGGCCAGGTTTTCGATGGCCCGGGCCCGCAGCAGCACCTCCCAGTGGTCCCGGCCGGTGGCCACGGTGAAGGCCGACGGCACCAGGAGCAGGTCGGCCCCCCGGGCGCTCAGGGCCCGGAAGAGTTCCGGGAAGCGCAGGTCGTAGCAGATGGCCAACCCGGCGGTGAAGGGGGTCCCCGGCAGGGGGGTCACCACCACTTCGGTGCCGGGCTGGATAAAATGAGATTCTTGGTAGGTGGCCCCTCCCGGCAAGTCCACGTCGAAGAGGTGCAGCTTGCGGTAGCTGGCCAGGATTTGGCCCTGGGGCGACAGGAGGACGCTGGTGTTGAAAGGGCGCTCCCCCGGGGCGGCGAGTTCGGGGAAGGAGCCCAGGAGCAGAAAAATCCCCAGTTTCCGGGCCAGGTCCTGGAATTCCGCCACCAGGTGGCCTTCCAGGGGCTGGGCGGAGGGGGGCTCCCGGTCTTGGGGGCCCAGGTAGGCGAAGTGCTCCGGCAGGGCTACCAGCTGCGCCCCCCGGCCGGCCGCCTCCTGGATGAAGGCCCGGGCCCGGGCCACATTATCCTCCACCTCCGGGGTGGAGTTGAGCTGCACCGCCGCCACCCACATGGCTCGCCTCCGGCTTTATTATGTCATGGATTTTCAGAAAATTCCAGGCGACCCGGGGTAGTGTCCTAATTTGATTTCAGATTATGCAAGCGATTGCAAATCTTTGGCAAGGGAATTGCATCTATAATGGATAGCATTAACCAATTTACGGGAAATTTCATCTAAAAATCAGGGATTCCCTGATGGCTATCTATCAAAATTTCTTTATTCTATGGTAAAAAAGAAGCGATAGGCTATCGGGTTTTTCCATTTGATATGGTATAAGAAAATTAATGAACATGGGGCAATCGACCGAAAAATCATAAAACATAAATAAATATTTCTTGACAAAGCCATAAATGGTGCACTAGATTATATACACATTGAAGATTGAAGCCCGTCGGTAAAGCCTGCCCCTCGAAGTGGCAGGAGTACTTTACCGACTATTGTGTCCCCAGGGAGTTGCCGCAAAACGGCGCTCCCTGTATTGTTTATAGGGAATAAATTCAGGAGGGAATGTATGACAACAAAGCCGACCCGAGGATTCCCGGTTATTCGGGTTTTTGTCGATTACTGGAATTTCCAGTTAACCCTCAATGAAAGGGAAGCTTCCGCACGAAACTTGCCTGATTTTCGTTTTTCTGTCGATTGGGTTCAGTTGGGTAGATGGCTTGCGGAAAAAGGCAGGATAATTTTGGGAGTGGACCAGATAGAATATGGAGCTTGCCACCTTTATTCTTCATACGATGCAAAAACTGAAGGAACCAAATTTTACACCTGGATGATGAATTTCATCAATAGGCAGCCAGGGATAATCGCACAGTGCATTAAACGGTCACAAAGACCGGTACCTCGATGCCCGACCTGTCATCAGTCTATTACCCATTGTCCCCATGATGGGTGTGAGGCCCCAATCGTTGCTACGATAGAAAAGGGGGTTGATACGCGCATCGTTACAGACATGATTAGCTTGGCATGGCAGGATGCCTATGATGTCGCTGTGCTGGCAAGTTTGGATGCAGACCTAATCCCTGCGGTGGAATTTGTCCAGCAAAAAGGAAAAAGAGTTATTCAGGCAGGATTCCCACCCAAGGGCACGGCTTTGGCTACTGAGTGCTGGGCTTCTTTTGATGTGTTTAAAGACAGAATACAGATACAGCGATCTTAGTGGCAGTTTCCCATTTTTTACTATAGGCGGCCTTCGGGCCGCTTTTTTAGTTTAAATTGTTTGCAATTTAATCAATTTCCAACAGAGCCTCTTGCAAAATTCAAAAGGATTACCGGTCAATGGCGCTCTTTTAGGTCTTGAAAACGATGCAACCGAGATTTTTCATTCCGTCTGCGGAAAAAAGAGCAAATTTTTGCGACTCAGGGCGGATTACTCCCGTAATCTTTTCTTCGCCTGGGTGCGCCGCTTCAACTGATCAGCTTGAGCAACTGGTCGGCAAACAGGGCCATGATGCCAAACATGAGATGAAGCCTGACTTTAAGAGCCCCACGAACCATCACGTGGCCGGCCCCAAAACCTTCTTTCAGCCTGCTGTTGAACCGCTCCGCCACGGTCCGCCCCCGGTAGCGCACCGCCTCATGGGGGGCCAGGGGGATCGCGTCTTTCCTGCGGCCATTCTTGTCGATGATGGGGACGTGTCCCAAGCTGCGGCTCACTTCATAGATCGGTTTGGCATCATAAGCCGAATCCATCAGATCATACAGGTAATCGATACGCTCGCTGGTCAGCTTCATCAACGGCACGGCAACCTGGCTCTCGTGGAGGGAGGCCGCAGTCAGCACCGCACTGATGGGCAGGCCGCAGTCGTTGACATCGACATGCAGCTTGTAACCTATCCAGGCCTGCTTATAACCCTTGGAGTTCTTTTTCGCCCCCACATCACAGTGCACCGGCAACTCCGCCAGGGCCTCCGCGGCCGATTGCCGGCACTGGCGCTCCAGCCGCGTCTTGGGTTCTCGCACCTCTCCCCGGCGAGGCCGGCCTTTTTTCCGGGGCGCCGGCTTGGGGGGCCGCGACCTGGCCGCGGGTTTTTCCCGGCCCCTAATGGCCGTGGCGTCCCGGCTGATATGCCCCACCAATCCCGGCTTCACCCAGTGCTCCACCAAGGCCTGGTGGACCTTTTCACCCAGCCCCAGCTCGGCAAATTCCGCAAAGGCCCGAGAAAAGGTAGCCTCAGAGGGGACATCGGCAAGGCTCACAAAACCGCAAATACGTCTGAAGTTCGGC
>DASWLF010000294.1:0-7021 GCA_036396255.1 Desulfobaccales bacterium | reverse complement strand
GGCCTTATTGCAGCAATGGATCACCGATCCTCTCCATGCCCGCTGGATTGCCTTTGCCGTGGTGCTGGTGGCGGTTTACTGGCTCACCCGGCTGGTGGCCCACTTTCTGCAGCGCCTGCTCTATCACCTCTACCTGGATTTTTTTGACCGCCTGCTGGGCGGGGCCTTCGCCCTGGCCAAGGGCGCGCTCTTGCTAGGCTTTGGCTTGATGTTCCTGGGAGTCCTTCTGCCCCGGGACTCGCGTCTGTTAAAAGAATCCCGCACCGCCCCCACCCTTATCCAGATCTCTCGGCAGTCTCTAGAGCTTCTGCCCCCGGACTTCAAACAGCGTCTCAATGAATATCTCAAGCAATGGCGCCAAGGGAAAGAAAGAGATAAAGCCCAGCGGTTCCGGCCGGAGGAGCCGGGGGCCCCGGCCCCTGCTGGTCCGCCTCCCGGGCCCTCCAGGGATGGGTCCAGGACCTAAACAGCTTACCCCTTTGCCGTGCCCCTTGGCCGCCGGCCTTTATTGAGGAGTCCATGACCATGACCGGTAACCGCCGCAACCCCGGCGACTTGCTGAACGAATTTCTGGCCATCGTCCACCGGTTGCGCCGCCCGGGGGGATGCCCGTGGGATGCCCAGCAGACTCCGGAGACCTTGAAGACCTATGTCCTGGAAGAGGCCTACGAGTTGATCGAGGCCCTGGACCGCGCCGACCCTGAAAAGATCAAGGAGGAACTGGGGGATCTGTTGCTGCACCTGGTGTTTTTGAGCGATCTGTACCAGGAGCGGGGTGCCTTTTCCTTCGGGGAGGTGGTGGCCGGCATCGCCGCCAAGATGATACACCGCCATCCCCACGTCTTCGGTGAGGCGGAGGCCAAAACCCAGGAGGACTTGCGCCGCCTCTGGCAGGAAGCCAAAATTCGGGAAGGGAAGGGGCCGGGGGCCGGCTCCCTGGGCCAGGTCTCCCCGGCCCTGCCGGCCCTGGTGCAGGCCCAGCGCCTGGGGGAGGCCGCGGCCCGCATGGGCTTCGACTGGCCCCACGTGCAGGGGGCCCTGGAGAAGGTGGAGGAGGAATGGCAGGAGTTCCGCCTGGCCCTGGAAACCGAGCTCAACCCGGCCTGGGAAGAGGAGCTGGGGGACCTCCTCTTCGCCCTGGTCAACGTGGCCCGCTTCCTTAACATCGATTCCGAGGGGGCCCTGAGGCGCACCATTTACAAATTCATCAAGCGCTTCCACGTGGTGGAACGCACCCTGGCCAAGGAAGGCAAGACCCCGGAGACCGCCACCCTGGAAGAGATGGACGCCATCTGGGAAGCCTGCAAAAGAGAGCGCGGCGACAAAACCTGAAGTCCACCGTTATTCCTGCCGGGGGGGCGGCCCCTGGCCCCGGGTACTCGCCTTTATCTTGCCAAGCCCCGGAAAGGATGATAGATTTTTGCTTGGAGGGGTCAAATTGAGATGAAGTCCAGCCGGTCCCGGGGAGCCATTTCGCTGCCGCTGATTATCTTGATTATCCTGGCCGGCGCCATGTTTCTCTCCATCCTCTTCTATTCCTACTGGCAAAAACTCAACTACAAAGTCGAAGCCATCCTCAAGGACCAGTTCAACCAGCAACAGCTGATGCTGGCCCGGAAAATCGCCGACAACGTGGAGTCCTACTTCGACTTTCTGGAGAATGCCCTTCGGGGGTATGCGGGACTGTTCCAGACCGCCTCGCCGGATGATCGGACCATAGAGGCTTCTCTGGCGGAAAGGTTTGCCCGGCACAAGCGGTTCGGGCTCCTGAAGATTACCCGGTACAACTCCAAAGGCGTGGGGGTCCAGGTTTTCAGCAAAGCTCCCGAGCCTGTGCCGGCAAGCGGCTTGGTACTCCCCGCCCCCTACCTGAAGTGGGCCCAGGACCAGCAGCACCGCGGCCGCCTGTTTTTGGGGAAAACCTTCGATTACCCCGAGGCCCCCTGGAAGGGCCGGAGAGTGATGCGGTTCATTACCCCCCTCTACTGGGGGGAGAAGCCCCAATTTGCCGGGGCCCTGGAATTTCTCATTGACCCGTTTTTTATCTGCGAAAAAGTTACGGCTGACGTGCGGTCCGGTCAGACCGGTTACGCCTGGATCATCGACCAGGACCAAATCATGTTGGCCCACTATGAGAAGGAATTTGTGGGTCATGAAGCCATGCAAGTCCGCATAGCCCGCAATCCCCAGATTGTCTTTCGGGGGTTGCGGGAGCTGCACGCCAACCTCCTGGGGGGCAACGAAGGGGTCACGGAATACGACTCCGGCTGGCACCGCCAGAAGTTGGGGCAGATGCCCAAGCTGGCGGCCTATATCCCCATCCGGTTTAGTAGAGGTTTGATCACCGGCGTAACCGAAGTGGAGGACCCGACCAAAAACCTCTGGGGGGTGTGCGTGGTGGCCCCGGTGGCGGAGGTGGCCGGCCAGGTCACGGAAGTGATGCACCAGGAATTGTTCCTGGTGGGGCTCTTCTTCGTGGTGGTGCTGGTGGCCAGCGGCGGGCTCATCGGCACCGCCCTGTTCTGGAACAAGACCCTGACCCGCCAGGTGGAGTTGAAGACCAGGGAGCTGCTGGAGTCCCAGGAGCGCCTGGTGCACTCCGAGCGCTTCGCCGCGGTGGGGGAGGCCGCGGCCTACGTCAGCCATGAAATCAAGAATCCCCTGATGGTTATCGGCGGCATGGCCAGCCAGGTGGAGCGGCGTCTGGCCGAAGACCCGGCGGCCCAGGAAAAGCTCCAGATAATCCAGCGGGAAGTGAAGCGGCTGGAGACTTTCCTGGGGGAATTGCGGGATTTCCTGCGGCCGGCCCCGCCGAGCAAGCGGGAGATCGACCTGAACCGGGTGATCCGGGACGTCCAGGGTCTGATGGGGGAAGCCGCCCGGGAAAAGGGGATAACCATGGAAGACCGGCTGGACCCGCGGCTTCCCAAGATAGAGGCCGACCCCAACCAGCTGGAGCAGGTCCTGGTGAACCTGGTCAAGAACGCCCTGGAGGCCACGGAAGAAAACGGGCGCATCGTGCTCTCCAGCGGCTGCCGGGACGAGCAGGTGTGGTTTTCCGTGCATGATACCGGCAAAGGCATGGCCGCCGAAGTGTTGGACAAGATTTTCCACCCCTTCTTCACCACCAAGGATAAAGGCACCGGGTTGGGGCTGGCGGTGATCCATAAGATCATCACCGATCACCACGGCACCATCACGGTGGACAGCGCCGCCGGCGAGGGCAGCACCTTCACGGTGAGACTGCCGCAAAAAAGCTGATGCGGAAACAGGACCCCCCCTCTTCTGAGTCCCTCCAGGAACAACGCAAACGCCGCCGGGAACGCGTCCTCATCGCCTTAACCCTGATCCTGGTGGTGGCCATCACTTCTCTGGAGGTGCACCTGGTGCACCAGGGGGGGCAGCCGCTGACCGGCAGCCTCCTGGCCTTCGGCCTGCTCAATCTAAATACCATCCTCCTGCTGCTCTTCACCTTCCTCATCTTCCGGCATCTCACCAAACTTTTTCTAGAAAGGCGCCGGAAAGTCTTCGGCTCCCGGCTGCGCATCCGGTTGGTCCTGACCTTCATCAGCCTGACCATGCTCCCCACCCTGTTTCTCTTTTTCATGGCCTGGCAGCTCATCTCCAGCCGGGTGGATTACTCCTGGGACCGCCAGGTGGAAGAATCCCTGAACCGGGCCCGGGAGATGAGCCAGACCTACGCCCGGGAGACGGGCGACAAGCTCAAGGCTTACGGCCGCCTCATCAGCCTGGAAATGAGAGAGGCGGGGCAACCGGCTGGGGGGGATTCCTGGGAGCCCTTTCTAACTCAGCGGCGGGCCGCCTACGACTTGACCAGCCTGGAGCTGCTCAAAGCCGACGGCGCCCGGGTGGCCGGTAGTTCCGCCCCGGATCTGGGAGAGCTGCCGGAAGTGCCGCGGTCGGACTTGGGCCCGGCTCCGCCCCCGGAGAACTCCCTTCTGCGGCAATGGCTGCCCCAGGGGGAGCTCTTGAGCGTCCTGGTTCCCCTGGGGGAGAACCTGGAAGCGGCTCCCCAGGGCTATCTGGCGGTGCGCCAGCTCATCCCCCAGCCCCAGCTCCTGGCCATGGCCGACGCGGCCCGCAGCCTCCAGGACCTCCGGCAGCACCAGTTCCTCTTCAGCCCCATGCGGGTGAGCCATTACCTGGCCCTGGTCATCGTCACCCTCATCACGGTGATGGCCGCCATCTGGCTGGCCTTTTACATGGCCCGGGAGATCACCATTCCCATCCGCCAGCTGGCCGAAGGCACCCTGAAAGTGGCGGGCGGAGATTACGATTTCCACATTGACCTGGAGGGTCGGGACGAAATCGGCTTTCTGGTGCAATCCTTCAACAAGATGACCCAGGACCTGCAGCGCAGCCAGGCCCAACTGGCCGACGCTTACCGCCAGTTGAGCGAGAGCCACGCCCTCATTTCCACCCAGAAACGGGACATGGAGATCCTGTTGAAAAATGTGGCCGCCGGCGTCATCGGCATCGACGCCGCCGGCCGGGTCACCATCATCAACGACTCCGCCGCCCAGATGCTGCGGATCAGCCGGGAGGAGGTGCTGGGCCAGGACTGCCGCGTCCTCCTGCCCCCGGCCGAATACCAACGCCTGGCCGAAGTGGTGGCCGAGGCCCGCCGGTCCCGCCGGGGCACGGTGGAAAAACCCCTGCACCTCATTTTGCCGGACCAGACCCTCTACCTGCTCCTCAAGCCCACGGTCCTCAAAGACGAATCCGGCCAGGACCTGGGGGTGGTGATGGTCTTCGAGGACCTCACCGAACTGGAGAGGGCCCAGCGCCTGGCCACCTGGCGGGAGGTGGCCCGCCGCATTGCCCACGAAGTGAAAAATCCCCTGACCCCCATCAAGCTGGCGGCCCAACGCTTGCAGCGCCGCTACGGCGGGCACCTGGGCCAGGACGGCCAGGTCTTCCAGGAATGCACCCAGATCATCGTCAACCAGGTGGACGAGCTCAAGAACCTGGTGAACGAGTTCTCCCGGTTCGCCCGGCTGCCCCATCTGACCCTGGCCCCCCAGGACCTCAACGCCCTGGTGCAGGAGACCTTGCTGCTCTACCAGGAAGTCCAGCCCCGCATCACCCTGGAATTCCATCCCGACCCTGCTCTGCCGCCCATCCTCCTGGACCGGGAGCAGGTGAAACGGCTGCTCCTCAACCTGCTGGACAACGCCCTGGCCTCCATCTCCGGGTCCGGCACCATCGCGGTGTCCGTCAGAGGCGACGGGGCCCAGGACCGGGTGGAGCTCTCCGTCAGCGATACCGGCGAAGGGGTGCCGGACCGGGACAAGGTGCGGATCTTTGAGCCCTACTTCTCCACCAAGGGGGGCGGCACCGGCCTGGGCCTGGCCATCGTCAATTCCATCGTGGCGGAACACCAGGGCCGGATCCGGGTGGAGGACAACGTCCCCCGGGGCGCCAGGTTTATCATCGAAATCCCCATGCACAGGACCACCTATGACGGCAACGCTGCTGGTAGTTGACGACGAACCCCAGATCCTGCAAGTCGTGTCCGGCATCCTGCAGGATGAGGGCTTTGAGGTCTTGACCGCCCCGGACGGCGAGGCCGCGCTGAAACGGGTGGGGGAAGACGCCCCCGACCTGGTGCTGCTGGACATTGCTCTCCCCGGCATGGACGGCCTGGAGGTCCTGGACCGGCTGAAGCGCCAATATCCTTTCCTGCCGGTGGTCATGATCTCGGCCTACGGCTCGGTGGAAAACGCGGTGAAGGCCACCCGGTTGGGCGCCTATGACTTCATCGAAAAGCCCCCTCACGCCGACAAGATTCTGCTGACGGTGCGCAACGCCCTGGAGATGGCCCGGCTCTCCGAAGAGAACCGGCGCCTCCGGCAGCAGACCGCCCCGGTTAAAGAGATCATCGGCGACAGCGACGCCATCCGCCGCCTCCGGGAGCAACTGCGCATCGTGGCCCCCACCAACGCCTCGGTGCTCATCACCGGGGAAAACGGCACCGGCAAGGAACTGGTGGCCCGGGCCCTCCACGCTTTCAGCCGCCGGGCCCATAAGGCTTTCGTGGAGGTGAACTGCGCCGCCATCCCCGAGGAACTCATCGAAAGCGAACTCTTCGGCCACGAGAAGGGGGCCTTCACCGGGGCCACCCTGCGGCGTCGGGGCAAATTCGACCTGGCCCACGAAGGCACCCTGTTTCTGGATGAAATCGGCGACATGAGCCTGAAGACCCAGGCCAAGATTCTGAGGATCCTGGAAGAGCAGCGCTTCGAGCGGGTGGGGGGCAGCCGCCCCATCCAGGTGGACGTGCGGGTGGTGGCCGCCACCAACAAGAACCTGGAGGAGGAGATCGGCAAGGGGAGCTTCCGGGAAGACCTCTACCACCGCATCAACGTCATTCCCCTGAACGTCCCCTCCTTAAGGGAACGGGGGCAGGACATTCCCCTGCTGGCGGCCCACTTCCTCAAGGAGTTGGCGGCGGAGAACGACCTGCCGCCCAAGACCTTCAGCGACCGGGCCCTGGAGCGCCTGGCCGCCATGCCCTGGCCCGGCAATGTGCGGGAGTTGAAAAACTTCGTCTGGCGTCTGGCCATCCTGAGCCCCGGCACGGTCATCGACGCCGCCGACCTGCCCCTGGCCGGCGCCGAACAGGAGCCGGAGTCGGACGCGGCCGACCCCGAATCCATGGACCCCTTCCTCCAGGTGCCGTCCTTCCGGGAGGCCCGGGCCCTGTTCGAGAAGCAGTTCCTGCGCCGCAAACTGGCGGAATGCCGGGGCAACGTCAGCCTGCTGGCGGAAAAGGTGGGCCTGGAACGCTCCCACCTCTACCGCAAACTCCGGGCCTACGGCCTGGAGCCGGGCAAGGAGGGGGAAGGGTAGATGTATGGGGGAGGGGGCTAAGGGCCAACGGCCCTTACCCCCTCCCCCATTCACCCTCCCCCAATCCCATATGGGAAAGAAAAATCGGGTTAAGCCGGAAGCAAGGTCAGGTTTATTCCGAACCCGCAAATAAACCCGGTGAAAAACA
>DASWLF010000293.1:0-2024 GCA_036396255.1 Desulfobaccales bacterium | reverse complement strand
TTTCCTGGGGCACCGCCTCTCCCTGGGCCATCTGGCGGAACGGACCCTGGGGGAAAGCAAGACCGGCGACGGCCTGCTGGCCCTGGAGCTCTACGCCGCGGGCAAGTGGGAGGAACTGGAATCCTACTGCCGCCAGGACGTCCTCCTCACCCACCGCCTCTTTGAGTTTGGGGTGCGCCACGGCTACCTGATTTACCAGCACCGCCAGGGGGCCCTGGTGCGGCTGCCGGTGGACTGGCGGCAAGAGCGGTTCTTTTCCTGAAAAAGCCCTTCTTGAGGGGGCCGAGGGAAAGCAATTCCCCCGCCCTTCCCTCAAACTCCCCTCCAACCCTCCCATATGGGGGTTGGGGTGGGTGAGTCCAGGTCTTTTTGCCGAAAACCGGCGCCTGGAAACCTGAAACTCTTATTTTCCTTTGCCCTTTGGTTACGGTTACTTTATATTATGCACCAAATAATTAAATCTGAGAGAGGGGCTGCGATGAATCGTACAACTAAGGTATTGGCACTGGGGTGTTGTCTGGCGCTAATCTTTTGCTTTTATGCCGCCGCCTGGGGAGCGGAGGCGGAGCCCAAGGTCGGCCAGCAGGTGGGCGCGGTGAAGTTTAAAGCGCCCATGTCGGCTGACGACGCCAAATATCTGGGCCTGGCAAAACCGGAAGCATTTACCTTGAAGGACATCCAATCAAGTTATGTGTTGGTGGAGCAGTTCAACACCAGCTGCCCGCACTGCATGCACCAGGCTCCCTTTCTGAACAGCCTCTACAACATGGTGCAGCAGGATGCCAAGCTCAAGGATAAGGTAAAATTCATGGCGGTGGCCCAGGGAAACGAAGCGCCCCAGTTGCAGATGTGGAAGGCTTTTCACAAGGTCCCTTTCCCGCTGATTCCGGACCCCGACAGCAGTTTCGGCAAGGCCCTGAACTTCAGCCCCTATCCGGTCACCGTCGTCCTGGATAAATCCGGGAAGATCCTGTTGGCGCACATCGGCGCGTTTGACAACGCCGAGGAAGTCTTAAAAGAAATCAAGAAAATAGCCAAATAAGCAGAGAATCCGGGACAGGCCCTGCACGTCCCCTTGGGGGCCTGTCCCCCCTCATTCGACCCCCCGCCAGGTCTTTAAGAAGTTCCTGCCTTGGCTGCCATGGATCAGCTTCTTAAAGGCAGCGTTTGCTTGACTTCCAGAGCCGTTTAATTGATTATGAACCATTGTCAGTGATAAGACCCCTGAACAATTTACGAAATCCGCACCGATGGTCGGGTAAAGGGCCCGGCCCCGCCAGCCCCGGCGGAGGCGGCCCCAAGTCTGATAAGTTCATCTGATAAAAGGTCTCAGGATATGGAATTTAACGCGATTTTGGTGGCCAGCGATTTTTCCGACTGCTCCGGCGCCGCCTTCCAGATGGCTCAAAAGCTGGCTCGGCAGTTCGGGTCGAAACTCATTCTCCTGCACGTCATCCATCAGGCGACGGTGCAGCGCCTGGCGGAATACCTGCAGGTGGAGCCGGATGATCTGCTGCCGGGGCTGCGGTCCCGGGCCCAGCAGCAGGTCAGCGAATTTCTGAGCCGCTGGGGGGCCGACGGCCTGGAAATTGAGTCCATGGTGGCGGTGGGCCTGCCTTTTCAGGAAATCGCCGGCATGGCCCGGGATCTGGCGGTGGACCTGGTGGTCCTGGGGGGCTACGGCCGGGGCGGCCGGGGGCCCATCGAGGAGGTCTTCTTCGGCTCCACTGCCGAGAAGGTGGTGCGCCTCCTGCCCTGCCCGGTCCTGTGCGTGCCGCTGGCGGAAGGGCAAAAGTGATTGGGGGTGGGGGGTAAGGGCCCCTTACGAAAAACCCTTAGTCCCAAACCCCAATCTTTCTCACACCGGAAAATCCACCTTGATCTTGAAGACCTCCTGGGCCGGCAGGCTCAGGACTTCCACTCCCGAGGCCCGGGAAATCTCCTGTAGAATCTGCTCCAGCCGCGCTTCCGATTCGGCGATGAGGGTGAACCAGACGTTGTAGCGGTGGCGCCTCAGGTAGTTG
>DASWLF010000292.1:0-4588 GCA_036396255.1 Desulfobaccales bacterium | reverse complement strand
GTTGGGGTGGATTTGGCGTCTTATTTCCGGGCCTATGGCGATCCCAGCGAGAGTCAATTGGAGCATTTTCAGGGTTGGGAATTAAAGCAGGCCAAGAAGCAACTGGAAACGGTATGTGATCAAGAATTGAAAGCCTGCCCCAATATCGAGGTGAAGCTGGTACAGGGCGATGCGGCCAACGAGATTCTGAAGGCCATCAAGGAGGCCAAGGCCGATATGGTGGTTCTGACCAGCCATGGCCGCGGCACCGAGGAGCTGGATCAGAAGAGCACCGATTTCGGCAGCGTGGCCAAAAAGGTCATGGCCAACTCGCCGGTGCCGGTGCACCTGGTCAATCCTTTTAAGCAGTAACCGCGGTCTTAAGGAGAGGCCTGGGGGCCAGGGTAACCCCCCTGGTCTTTTTCTTGGAATAATCAAAAGGTGGAGGCAAGGTCTTCGGATTGACCGGAAAACTTATTAAAACAACAGAAAACGCCGGCCTGGAGCAGGCCGGCGTTTTCGCTGACCAGGAAATCGGGTTCAGGTTTCGGTAAGCGTTAATGCCCCAGAAGGGCAGACTTCTATGCAGGATTCACATCCCAGGCACTCATCTTCGTTCACTACCACCGCTTTGTCTCCCTGCATCTCGAATACGCCCGTCGGACAGACGTTGACACACTCCTCATCCCCCGTGCACTTATCGGCATCGATTTCAACCTGCCAGGCCATTTCCTTTCACCTCCTTTAGCAGACTCACATACCGGTCGATATGGTTGGGCCCTCTTCAGGACCGCAGGTGAGACGGCAGCCGTGCCCCCAAGATCTCGGCATGGCGACCGAATTACTCCTTATTCCTTATGCAGCAGCGAGCCGCGCCGGCATGGCGCGGGTTCCGGCTCACCTAAGACCTGATCTCCTCCTTGATGGAAACCGCCACCTTGTAAAGGAGGGTGAGGATCAAGAATCCCATGGCCCACACCCCCAGGGTAATGATGGCCTCAGGCATTGTCGGCCAGTATTCGGTCACCTTTTCCAGGGGGTTGGGGACGAAACCGCCGGTCATCAAGCCCAACCCCTTGTCGAGCCAGGTAGTGACGATCACCAGGCCGCAGAGGGCCGCCAGGGTGGTCTCGTTCTGGCGGAACCCCGGGTTCACCAGCAGCAGGGCGGCGGTGATCATGCCCACGATGGAGAACCACATGAAGGGCACCAGCCGGGCTTTGTCGCCAATACCCGCGAAGAGATACTGGAAGTGCAGCATGTGGTCCGGGATCTGGCTGTAGAAGACGGTGAAAATTTCGCAGAAAAAGAAGAACACGTTGATCAGGGTGGCGTAAGTGACAATCTTGGCCAGGGTCTGGATCTGCTCCTTGCCCGGGTCGAACTTGGTGTACTTCCGGACGATGAGGCACAGGAGGGTCAGCAGGGCCGGACCGGCAGCGAAGGCGGAGGAGAGAAATCTCGGCGCCATGATGGCGGTGAGCCAGTAGCCCCGGCCGGGCAGCCCGGCGTACAGAAAGGCGGTCACCGTGTGGATACTGACGGCCCAGGGGATGGAGATGTAGATGAAGGGCTTCAGCCATTTCGGCGGTGGTACGTCGTGGCGTTCGCACTCCAGCACGTTCCAGCCGATGAGGATATTAAGCAAGAGATAACCGTTCAAGACGATGATATCCCAGAACATGACCGAGTTGGGGGTGGGATACTTAAAGACGTTGAGGACCCGGTCCGGCCGCCCCATGTCCACCAGAACGAAGGTGACGCACATGGAGACCGCGGCCACCGCCAGGAATTCGCCCAGGATGGTCACCCGGCCAAAGGCCTTGTAGTTATGGAGATAGTAGGGCAGGACCACCATGACGGCCGAGGCGGCCACACCCACCAGGTAGGTGAACTGGGCGATGTAGAGACCCCAGGAGACGTCCCGGCCCATGCCGGTGATCCCCAAGCCAAACTGCAGTTGCTTGAGGTAGAACAGAAACCCCAGGGCGAAGATACCTGCCAGAATGGCCAGCAGTCCGTAATATCTCTTAGTGCCGACTAGCGCCTTTTCAAGCATGACCTACCTCACACGATATAGTAGACTTGTGGGTTCGTACCGAGATGGGTTTTGCGGCGAATGGTGAAGTATTTCTTTAAGGTTTCCCTCACCTTGGACTTTTCGTCCAACAGGTCGCCGAAGACCAGGGCCCCTCGGGACGCCTCCACGCAGGCGGGCATCAGGCCCTGGGCCAGCCGCTCGGCGCAGAAGGTGCACTTCTCCACCACCCCGATTTCCCGGGTAGGATACCCCGGAAAGACATCCTTGACGAAGGGCCGGGGATCCCGCCAGTTGAAGCTCCGGGCCGCGTAAGGGCAGCCGGCCATACAGAAGCGGCAGCCGATGCACCGGTGCATGTCCATCATGACGATGCCGTCGTCCCGCCGGAAGGTGGCCTTGGTGGGGCACACCCGCACGCAGGGCGGGTTGTTGCAATGGTTGCAGAGCAACAGGAAGGGCAAGGTCTTGATCTTCTCCGGCATTTCCTGTTCTTCCCCGGGAAAGGCGTTGTGAAAATGCTCGGCCCAGAGCCACTTGATCTCGTAGCGGTTGATCACCGCGGGATCCAGGGCATCCTTGGGGTCCTTGGGGCTATGGAAGTCAGGGACGTTGTGGACCCGGTGGCAGGCCTCGGAGCACTTGCTGGCGGTGGCGTCGTCCAGTTTCTGCATGTTCACCACCATGGCCCATCTTTTGCCTTCCAGGGCCCCCTTCTGCGGCTCCAGGGCCGCCTCCACCTGCCCCGGACGCAGCAGTTCAAAGGCTCCCTTGCCGCTAAGCCCCAATAACGTGGATAGCCCGGCTATCCGGATGAATTCTCTTCTGTCGATACCCATCACTTCGCCTCCGCCAGCTTCTTTCCAGTCTCGAGATGGCAACCCCAACAATTAGGCACAACCGCAGCGTAGTTGTGACATTGATCGCAGAACTGGACCTTGTTGGAGTGGCAATCCATACAGGTATTGGTGAGGCTGGCAAGGTATTTTCTGCCATCGGGAGTAACGAACTCTCTGACGCTGGGGGCGCCCTGCTCCTGGCTGCGGACCACCGTGTCCCGCCAGTCAACGAGCATCTGCATGTGGTTGGCCCGCATCCACTCCGTGGGCATCAGACACTGCCGGTCCTTTTCCGCCATTTTCTGGATGACGGGGGTGTCCAGTTGACGCTGCGGCGCCGGAATGGTTTTTCCCAGGTTCGGCCACAGCGGCAGGGTAACCAGAGCTAAGAAGATGACCAACCCCGCGATGACCTTTTTGCGGTCGTAGAACTTCTTCTCGACCTTTGGACGCTCGGCAAAAAACCCAAACTCGTTTTTGTAGTTGTTGTCAGCCATGTTATTCCTCTTCCTCCACGGCTGCCTCCACTCCTTCCAGGTCCCGGTCCCGGAGGTCGGTGGTGCGCTCGCTCTCGCCTTCGAACACCAGGGCATTGCCCACCAGTTCGGTAATGCCCGTGACCTCCACTTCCGGCACCCAGTACTGCAGCAGGGTGGGCAGGGTGGCCCGGTCCAGGGCGCAGATGCAGCCCAGATGGTTGACGCCGTATTTGTCGTGCACGAATTTCACCGCGTTGGCCCGGGGCAGGCCGCCCTGCATGCGGATCTCCATGTTCTCGTTGGCGTTGATGCCGCTGGAGCTGCCGCAGCAAAAGGTCTTCTCCCGGATAGTGTTGGGGGGCATCTCCACGAAGTTACCCTCTGGCAACACGTTGTTGATGATGTAGCGCGGCTCTTCGAAGATCCCCATTCCCCGGGCGGTGTTGCAGGAGTCATGGAAGGTCAGCTTGATATGGGCGTTGCGCTGGGGATCCAGGTTCAGCTTGCCGTGGTGGATCAGGTCGGCGGTGAATTCGGAGATGTGAACCATTTTGTGGACCGTGGCGTTCTCGAAGCGGGTGCCGGTGATGGGGGATACCGGCTCCTCCAGGAAGTCCACCGGCCCCCACCAGGTGGGCATGTACTGGTTGCACACCCGCCACATGTGGCCGCACTCGCCGCCCAGGATCCACTTTACCCCCAGGCGCTCGGCTTCGGCGTACATCTTGGCGTTGAGGCGCTTGCCCATCTCGTGGGAGATGAACCAGCCGAAGTTGCCGCCCTCGGCCGCGTAAGTGCTGAGGGTGTAGTCCAGGCCGATATGCTCGAACAACAGCAGGTAGCCCATCATGGTATAGGTGCCGGGGTCGGCGAAGTAGTCGCCGGAGGGCATGATGAAGAGGACCTCGGCGCCCTTGCGGTTATAGGATGGGGTGGTGGTGATGCCGGTGACCCGCTCGTTTTCCTCGGCCAGGAAGTCGATCATGTCCTTGAAGGCCTGGGGGGTGGCGCCGATATGGCTGCCCTTGTCGTAGCATTGGGCCACGGAAGCCAGGGCCCAATCGATGTTCAGGCCGATGGAGGCCAGCATCTCCCGGCCCAGGAGGGTCATTTCCGCCATGTCGATGCCGTAGGGGCAGAAGACCGAACACCGCCGGCAGATGGTGCACTGGTAGAGGTAAAAGTACCACTCCTTGATGACGTCTTCCGTCAGGTCCCGGGCGCCGGCGATTTCGCCCAGGGCCCGGCCGATC
>DASWLF010000291.1:0-2311 GCA_036396255.1 Desulfobaccales bacterium | reverse complement strand
GTGGGTTTTGCCCCCCGGGGGACTTCGGGCCGCAACACCCGGGAGCAGGTGGCCGACTCCTTGAACACCACCGGCATGTATTCCATCCTGCGGAACCCGATTTATCTGGGGAATGCCGTTATTTGGATTGGACTCTCACTCTTTATCAAGTCATGGTGGCTGACCATTATCATCGTCCTGTTCTTTACGGTATTTTATGAGAGGATAATCTTTGCCGAAGAGCGGTTTTTGCAGGAGAAATTTGGGGAAGCCTTCTTAAACTGGGCTCGGCAAACCCCGGCCATCTTACCGAACTTCAAGAATTGGCAGCCTCCCGCTCTGCCCTTTTCCTGGAAATCGGCGCTTGCTAGAGAATACGGCACTTTTTATGCCATTATCGTCTCATTTACCCTGGTGAAGTTTATGGGGGATTGGTTCTCCACTAAAAAAGTCACGATTGATGGCATGTGGGCGGTAATTTTTGTGGTCGGCACTTTGAGTTACGTTACCGTCCGCTTTCTGAAGAAGAAGACCAAAGTCTTAAGCACCGTTGACAGATGACTTTTAACCTACCATGAGCCTGATCTTTTTTTCCGAGAAATGCATTGCCTGCGGCGCCTGCGTGGAGGCCTGCCCTTTCGGGGTCCTCAGCCTGGAGGGGGAGACTCTGGCCATCGGCGAGGGCTGCAACCTCTGCGGCGCCTGCGTGGAGGTCTGCGAGGTGGCGGCCCTGGCGGTGCCGGAAGTGGCAGGCCCGGCGCCTCGGCCCGGGGTGCCGCCCGACGGGGTCTGGGTCTTTGCGGAGCAGCGAGGCGGCAGCCTGGCGCCGGTGACCCTGGAGCTCCTGGGGGAAGCCCGGCGCCTGGCCGAGGACTTGAACGCGAAGGTGGCCGCGGTGCTGCTGGGGGAGGGGGTGGCGCCCCTGGCGCCGGCCTTGCTGGCCGCCGGGGCCCACCAGGTCTACCTAACGGAGCACCCCTCTCTCAAGGATTTCCTGGAAGAGCCCTATGCCGCGGCGTTGACCGAGCTGGCCCGGAAGTTCCAGCCGGAGATCATTCTGGCCGGAGCCACCTATCTGGGCCGGGCCTTCATCCCCCGGGTGGCCGCGGCCCTGAAGACCGGCCTCACCGCGGACTGCACCGCGTTCGCCATCGACCCGGAAAGACGCCTGCTGCTCCAAACCCGCCCGGCCTTCGGCGGCAACATCATGGCCACCATCATCACCCCCCGCACCTATCCCCAGATGGCCACCGCCCGGCCCGGGGTCTTTAAGGCGCGGCCCCCGGAAGCCGAAGCCCGCGGCCGGGTGCTCCCGGTGGAGGTGGCGGCCCTGGCGCGGCCTTCCCGCAGCCGGTTTGTGGCCACCGTGGCGGAAATCAAGGAACGGGTGCCCTTGAATGCCGCGGAGGTCATCGTGGCCGGGGGCCGGGGCTTGAAAGAAGCCAAGAACTTCCGTTTGCTGGAGGAACTGGCGGACCTGCTGGGCGGCGCGGTGGGGGCAACCCGGGGAGCCGTGGACGCGGGTTGGATCCCTTACCATCACCAGATCGGCCAGACCGGCAAGACCGTCTCCCCCAAGCTCTACATCGCCTGCGGCATTTCCGGCGCGGCCCAGCACCTGGTGGGGATGCAGTCCTCCGACTTCATCGTCGCCATCAACAAGGACCCCGGGGCGCCCATCTTCCAGGTGGCCGACGTCGGTCTGGTGGGGGACCTGTTCGAGATCGTCCCGGCCCTGATCCAGGAAATCAAGAAAGACCGGGGCTGGTGAGGAGGCAGCATCCCCCCGGCGCAGCTGCAGGGGGCTGGCTCCGGGCCGGGTAATGTGATAAAAAGTATAATAAACCTCTTTCAATTTCTGTAAAATCGTTTTATGTAATCACATTTAGGGAACCTGATTTTAAGGCCGATGATCGCCTTCCGGGGTCCTTTTAAACTATAGGTTCGCAGCCGCAGGATTTTGTCTGAAAAGGTAGCGCCGGCGCCCTCGCCGGCGTTGGATATCAGCGAGGTTGCCAGAACCAAACCGATCCTGGTTTTATGATATGGACGAGACGAACCGAGTAGCTTTGGTAACCGGCGGGGCCCGGGGCATCGGCCGGGCCATCGCCCTGGGTCTGGCCCGGCCCGGGTTGACCATCTATCTCAATGATGTGGCCCTAGGCGAGGATGCGGCCGCCACCGCCCAAGCGGTCGCGGCCCGGGGGGCCGCGGCCCGCCTGCTGGAGTTCAACGTGGCCGACGCCGCCGCGGTCAGCCAGGGGGTGGACCGGATTATCAAGGAAAGCGGCCGCATCGATATCCTGGTGAACAACGCCGGCATTACCCGGGA
>DASWLF010000290.1:0-5022 GCA_036396255.1 Desulfobaccales bacterium | reverse complement strand
TTTTTAAGCTGTCTTTTCCTGAGCTTCAGCCAGAGAAAGGTCTCGGCTTCCGTCAGGTTTTGGCGAAGGTCGCGGGCAAGTTCTTTGAGGCTCTTATTGTAAGGCAGCACGCCTGAATAATCCCCCCTTGGTCCCCCCTTTAGAAAAGGGGGGAGAAAGATATCGCCGAAGTCGGGTGCCGGGGTAGGAGGCGGCCAGGGTGCAGCCGCCCTCGACGATTCCTAAGCCCATGGCCTCGTTGCCCATGAGGAGGCGCTGGGCTGGCTCATCTTGCCAGGTCATTTCCATAAGCCCATAAGATCAAAGGAATCCTTAGAAAATCCTAAAAATTCCCCCCTTTTCTAAAGGGGGGGAGATAAAAACTTAACCCCGGCCCATGGCCTCGTTGCCCATGAGGAGGCGCTGCAAACTATTTTCCAATAAGTTCTCCATAAACAGACAATTTAAGGTGCGCATTGCGCACCCTACCCCCTTATAGGGATTGGGGGTGGGGGTTTGGGGGAGTTTTTTGTAAGTGTAAGGGCTTTTGCCCTTAGCCCCCTTCCCCAAAAACCCTTTGCACCTCCCCCTACCCTTCCCCTCCCAGGAGGCCCCGGGGGCGCACGAACAGGACCAGGAGGAGCACCACGAAGGCGATGACGTCCTTATAGGCGCTGCTGAGGTAGGCGGCGCCCAGGGACTCCAGCAGCCCCAGGATGAGGCCCCCCAGGATGGCCCCGGGGAAAGAGCCGAAGCCACCCAGGATGGCGGCGGCGAACCCCTTGAGGCCCAGGAGGACCCCCACGTCATAGGAGAGCGTGGTGATGGGGGTCACCAGGCAGCCGGCCAGGCCGCCCAGGGCCCCGGCCAGGGCGAAGCTCACCGCCTTGACCCGCCAGACTTTCAGCCCCACCACCGCCGCGGCCTCGGGGTTGGCCGCCACTCCCCGCATGGCCAGGCCCATGGCGGTCTTGCGGAAAAACAACACCAGCAGGACGATGGCCACCGCGGTGAGGGCCAGGATCCACAGGGTCTGGGGCAGAATGGTGGCGCCCAGCAGATGCACCGGCTCCTCGCTGGTGAGCGGCGGCACCGCCATGCGGTTTTTGCCCCAGATGATTTTCATGATTCCCCGGAGGATGATGGACAGGCCGATGGTCAGGAAGATCAGCACCAGGTGGCTCTGGGAGCGGGAGGGCCTGAGGCCCAGCTCCTCCACCGCCATGGCTGCCAGGGTGACTCCCGCCACCGCCGCCACCAGGGCCGGGGCCATGGGCAGGCCGGCGGCGAACAGGGCGCTGAACAGGATCATGCCGCCCAGGGAGACGAAGTCCACCTGGGTGAAATTGACGATCCCCATGGTGTTGTGCACCACCCCGAAACCCAGGGCCACCAGGGCATAGATGGCCCCCCCGGTCAAACCGGCAAAGATGAACTGCACCAGGTCTTGAAGGTTGCCCATGCCTGTCCCGGAGAAAGCATTCTTGCAGGAGTCTCAAATAATTAAAAATATATGAAGGGGGCTGGCTCTGGCAAGGAAAAAGGGGGGGCCCGCGTCGGCAGTAAGAATGAGGGGGCGCCGCCACCGCCCTTACCCGGGGGCCCCGGCGGTTCCCTTCCCCGCGGCCAGAGGGGCTAGGGGTTGATCGCGGAAATACAAAAGATAGCCGTCCAGGGTGCAGCCGGAGATGGCCTGCCGGCCAGACGCGGCGGGGCGCTGCAGGAGTTAAGGAGAAGGTTTATTTAGCCTTAAATCTTTGCATCAACAGTTACCTGGCCGGGCCCTGGCCGCGGCCAGCCGGCTCAGGGTGCTAACCGCCTCTTCCAGGGTTGGTCTTGCGGTGGTCAGCTTCTCGTCGCCCCGGCTGATGTTCACCAGGTAGACCTCGGTGCCGCTTTCTGCATCCAGGCATTTGGCGTAGCCGTAACCCCAGCCTTGCCGATGGAGAGATTCCAGGACCGCTTCCCAGCTCTTCATGGAATAGACCCCGTTTGTCCCAGGTTTCGCCTATTCTTTTCCATCCTTGGTCTTGCTGCCCTAAAATGACCTGGCGCTTTAATAATCAGGACGGAGCAGGGAACCGAAGCCATGCGTCGGATAATGACACAGGGTTGCGCCCCCCCCGGGTCCATGAGCAACCTGGCTTCTGTTGCCCTGCTCCATTGGCCGCCACCATAAATCACCCTTTTCCCCCAGTCAAAAGAGGTGACCGACAACTGCACTTACTAAAGGAGGGCGGCCGCGGTTCTTGCCGACCCAGGAGAGCCGCACCCTGAGCAAGGTTCGCCGGATATGGTTGAAAAATCCGGGTCCCCGTTAAGACCTGAATGGTCCAGCAAAATCACAATATTTGCGTATAAGCGCTCGTAAGCCGGAAAGGGACAACCTTGCGATTTCTCCGCTTTTCGGAGTTTTTCGCAGAATTAAGCCAGATTTCCCCGCGAAAATCGCTATCACCGCTATTTCCTTGGACATTCCCGCAAAAAAATAATTGCCGGGTTCCAGGAGATAGTCTCGCAGCCCCCAAGCCGCCCCAGGCCAACCTGGCGCCTGGGGAGATGGGGCTGGGTGGTCTTATTGCTCGGAGCATTAAAGAAATTCCATTCGCTCGGTTTGAGGGCACGGCACGCCGTGCCCCTACGGTTCAGAAAGGGCAATTGGTTTTTCGCTCCGAGTAATAACCAATACCCAGTCAGGCTAAAGGGGGCCGGCCGAAACCCGCCTGGGCACCCGCTTTGCAAATAAGATTGACAGCCGCCGACGCCTTTTGGTATAAGTTTATATCCGAGGTACCCTTCGGGGTTTAATAGGGAAGACGGACTAACCGTCGCGGTCCCGCCGCTGTGTCCGGGGACGAACTCTGCACGATGTCACTGTTTCGCTGAAGCGGGATGGGAAGGCGCAGATAGTAGGATGATCCGGGAGCCAGAAGACCTGCCCGGAGGTCTGACGCCGTAACCTGAGACAAGTGGCGCAGACGCTGGAGCCGCCCTGGACAAGCAGCTCCTGCCTTTAAGGATAAAGAAGCTGGGTGCATCCTTAAGTCCGACCGGACTTAAGGATTTTTTTATTTCAAGGGGCCTTAAGGTTCAGGATGATGCCGCGGTCACGGCGGCGCGGCCGCGGCCACCGGCCAACACCTAAAAGCCATGTGCCTAAATGGTTATCCCGGCCAGGAGCTCCTCTACCCTGATGAGTTCGCGCCCATCTACTATAACCATCTTGACGAGGCTTTGCAGACTCTCAGCCCATGAAGGTTGCTAGCGCCCCGGCGGGCCCATTGGACCGCACCTCGGAGCTGACGGAGGCTCTGGAGCGCCGTCGCGCCGAAATGCGGCGTTTCGCCGCGGCCCTTCTGGCCCTGGGCCTGGCCCTGTTCCTGTCCGTGGGGCTGGCCACCGGCATCGGCCGCATGGAGGTGGGTTGGAACGCCATGGCCGCGGTGCTCCTGAACAAGCTGGGCCTGGCCGCCGCCCCCGTGGACCGGACCACGGAAGTGGTCATCTGGGGCATCCGTCTCTCCCGGGTGGTGCTGTCGGCCCTGGTTGGCGCCTCCCTGGCCACCGCCGGGGTGGTGTTCCAGGGGCTGCTGCTCAATCCCCTGGCGGACCCCTTCACCATCGGGGTTTCCACCGGGGCGGCCTTCGGGGTGGCGCTGCTGGTGATGCTGGGGGTGGGCGGCTCCTTCCTGGGCCTGAGCCCCCTGCCCCTGGCGGCGCTGGTGGGGGCATTGGGGGCCATGGCCGCGGTGCTGGTCCTGTCCCGGGATGCCGGGCGCATCCGCAAGGAGTCCCTGATCCTGGCCGGCATCGTGGTCAGCACCTTTCTGTCCGCCCTCATCAGCCTGATCAAGAGCCTGGACGAGGAATCCCTGTCCGCCATCGTCTTTTGGATCATGGGGAGCTTCTCGGGCCGGGGCTGGATTCACGTGGGCTTCTTGTTGCCCTACGCCGCGGCCGGCTTCCTGCTGGCAATCTACCACGGCCGGGAGCTGGACATCCTGGCCCTGGGCGAGGAGCAGTCCCATTTTCTGGGGGTGGCCGTGAACCAAGTGCGCCTCAAACTCCTGCTGGGGGCCTCGCTGCTCACCGCCGGGGCGGTGGCGGTCTCCGGGGTCATCGGCTTCGTGGGCCTGGTGGTGCCGCACCTCTGCCGCCTGCTGGCCGGCCCCTCCCACAGCCGCCTCCTGGTGTTGTCCGCCTTTACCGGGGCCCTGACCCTCATCTGGGCCGACGTCCTGGCCCGGGTCATTCTGGCCAGCGGCCAGGAACTGCCGGTGGGAGTAGTCACCGCGCTTTTGGGCGGTCCCTTTTTCTTCTACCTGCTGAAGACCCGGCAGGCCCGGGGGATGTGGTGATTCGGGCGGAGTCGCTGGAGCTGGGCTACGGGGACCGCCTGGTCCTGGCGGGCCTGGATTTTCACGTGGCCGCCGGGGAGTTTGTGGGCGTTCTGGGCCCCAACGGCTGCGGCAAATCCACCCTGCTGCACGCCCTGTCGGGCCTCCTGCCGCCCCGGGGCGGCAGGATTACGGTGATGGACCAAGCCCTGGGAGCCCTCCCCAGCCGCCTGCGGGCCCAGACCCTGGCGGTGGTGCCCCAGTCCTCCGAGGTGCGCTTCCCCTTCAGCTGCCTGGAAATCGTCCTCATGGGGCGTTACCCCCACCGCCGCCGCCTGGGGAGCCTGACGGATGAAGACCTGCTCTGGGCCCTCCGGTCCATGCGCCGCACCACCACGGATCATCTCAGGGACCGCCCCGTCACCCAGGTCTCCGGCGGCGAATGCCAGCGGGTGGTGATTGCCCGCGCCCTGGCCCAGGACCCCCGCATCCTGCTGCTGGATGAGGCCACTTCTTCCCTGGACGTGCGCAAGAAGCTGGAGATCTTCGAGATCCTGAAACACCTGAACCAGGCCCGCAGCCTCACGGTGCTGTGCGCCATGCACGACCTGAACCTGGCGGCCCTCTATTGCCGCAGGCTCATGTTCATCAAAGACGGCCGCATCATCCGGGACGGCCCCACGGAGGCGGTGTTCACCCCCGAGAT
>DASWLF010000289.1:0-4281 GCA_036396255.1 Desulfobaccales bacterium | reverse complement strand
AAGGGCTTTTTCGTAAGTAGCCCTTACACTTACAAAAAACTCCCCCAAACCCCCACCCCCAATCCCATATGTTATGGGCGTGGGAAGTCAGGGCCGCAGGCCTTGCCTTGCCACGCCCCCTTAAGCGGGTTGGGAGGGGGGTGTGGGGGGAGGGCAGGGATGAAATCCCTGGCCCTCCTCCCACAAACCAAACCTAAGGAGGAGAAACCAGCACTCATGGCCTTACGTATCCGGTTGGCCCGTTACGGCGCCAAGAAGCGCCCATTTTATCGCATCGTGGTGACCAACAGTGAGTCTCCCCGGGATGGCAGATTCCTGGAAATCATCGGAACCTACGACCCGCGCCAGGAACCGGCGGCGGTCACGGTGAAGGAGGATCTGCTGTCGCTCTGGCTGAGCCGGGGCGCCACCCCCACCGACACCGTTGCCAGTCTCCTGAAGCGGAAAGCCGCGGCAGCCGCGGCGACCCAGTAAGTAAAACGCCCGCGGCTCAGGACCCCAGGGAGGTTGACCGCCCCATCCCTTGACAGAGGTGGCTACAATGAAGGAACTAGTGAAGTTCATCGCCCAGGCGCTCGTGGATAATCCCGACCAGGTGCAGGTCAAGGAAATCGAAGGGGAGCAGACCTCAGTTATCGAGCTCAAGGTGGCCAAAGAAGATCTGGGGAAGGTTATCGGCAAGCAAGGGCGTACGGCCAGAGCCATGCGCACCATTCTCAGCGCCGCCTCCACCAAGATTCGCAAAAGGGCGGTTTTGGAGATCCTTGAATAGGGAGCACGGATCCCCAACCCATTTGATTGGCCTGGGACAGGTTTCGGGAGCCCACGGCATCCACGGCGCCCTCAAAGTGCGCGCCGACGCCGGGGCTGCCACCACTGATCCGCAGGTCTTTGCCGCCTTGGGAGAGGTGGCCATCGGCGGCCAGGACTATAAGGTGCTGAAGGCAGAGAAGCACCGGAACCAGGTGCTGCTCTACCTCCAAGGGATCGACAGCCGGACCCGGGCGGAGGAGCTGGTGGGACGGGCGGTTATGGGGGACCGCCGGCGTTTCCCCCGGCTGCCGCCCGGAGAATACTACTGGTTTCAGGTGTTGGGCCTGCCGGTTTATCAAGCCGCGGACGGGGCCCTGCTGGGGTACCTGGAAGAGGTCATCCCCACCCCGGCCCATGATGTTTACGTGGTGCGGCTTAACCGGCGGGAGGTTTTGCTCCCCGCCGTGGAAGAGGTGGTGCTGGAGATCAATCTGAAAGAGGGTTTTGTCACGGTTTCGCCTCCCCCGGGATTGCTGGAAACCTATGCAGATTGATTTCCTGACGCTCTTTCCGGAGTTTTTCGCCTCGCCCTTAAGCCAGAGCATGCTGAAAAGGGCCCAGGACCAGGGGGCGGTGCGGTTCCGGGTCCTGAACCTCAGGGACTACACCGAGGACCGCCACCAGGTGACGGACGACCGCCCCTTCGGCGGCGGCCCCGGCATGGTCATGAAAATCGAGCCTTTGGTGGCGGCCATCGGCGCGGTGCGGGTCGAGGACCCGGCCACCCGGATCATCCTGCTGAGCCCCGGGGGCCAGGTCTTCAACCAGGAAAGGGCCCGGGAATTGGCGCAGCTGTCGCACCTGCTGTTCATCTGCGGCCATTACGAAGGGGTGGACGACCGCCTCGGATATTATATTGACGGAATGCTCTCCATCGGCGATTATATTCTGACCGGGGGGGAGATTCCGGCCCTGGTGGTGGCGGATGCGGTGACTCGCCTCTTGCCCGGGGTGCTGGGCGGCGACGGGGCCACCGCCGAGGAGTCCTTTGAGGAGGGGCTCCTGGAGTACCCCCATTACACCCGGCCTCGGGTCTTCGAAGGGCGCGAGGTGCCGCCGGTGCTCTTGGAGGGTGACCACGGCCGCATCGCCCGGTGGCGCCGGCAGGAGGCTTTGCGCCGGACCCTGGCCCACCGTCCCGACCTGCTGGCCAAAGCGGTTTTGAGCCAAGAGGACCGGGAGTTTTTGAGATCTCTGGCGGAGACGCCGCCTAATGATAAGTGAGGGATTATGGAACGCGTAGATCAATTGGCCCGGGAGCAGATGCGGGCGGATTTGCCCGATTTTCGCCCCGGCGATACGGTGGAAGTGCACGTCCGCATTGTGGAAGGCGACAAGGAACGCATCCAGGTGTTCAAAGGAGTGGTCATCCGGAAACGGGGCGGCCTGGCCGGGGCCACCTTCACGGTGCGCAAGGTCTCGTACGGCGTGGGGGTGGAGCGTATTTTCCCCCAGCACTCCCCCAACATCGAACGGGTGGTGATCCTCACCCGGGGGCGGGTGCGGCGCAGCCGCCTCTATTACCTCAGGCAGCGCTCCGGCAAGGCGGCCCGCATTAAGGAAAAGCGGACCCCCGCGGTATGAGCCGGGTTGCCATCATAAATAATATGATTTTTACAGGCTCTGCCTAAAATCAGCATGGCATCTTAAGTCCCCCTTTGGAAAAGGGGGATTTAGGGGTAATGCTGTTCACTTAAGCGCCATGTAGGGGCGGGGTCTCCCCGCCCTGGTATAAGAAGGGCCATTTATGGGGCGGGGAAACCCCGCCCCTACGAAAAATAAAAATTGCCAATGCTTAAATGAACAGCATTGGATTTAGGGGGATTTTCAGGGTGTTAGTTAAAATCCCCCCTCCCCCCCTTTTGGTAAAGGGGGGATAGAATCCCAGGCTTAAATGTCATTTTAATTATGAACCGCCATAATAGTCCTCCGGGCCGCGTCCACGTCTTGGCTGACCCGGAGGCTTTTTGGCGTTTTCAGGGACTGAATTTCATCGCCGGGGTGGACGAGGCGGGCCGCGGCCCCCTGGCCGGGCCGGTGGTGGCCGCGGCGGTGATCCTCCCTGCCGACGCCCGCCTTCCCGGGCTCCGGGATTCCAAGCGCCTCACCCCCGAGGCCCGGGCCGCCCTGGACGAGCAAATCCGGTCCCAGGCCCTGGCCTGGGCCGTCCGGGAGCAGGGTCCCCGGCACATCGAGCGCCTGGGGATTCTGGCGGCGTCGCTTAAAGCCATGGCCCTGGCCATCCGGGCCCTGGCCGTGGTTCCCGAGATGGTCCTGGTGGACGGCCACCAGCCCCTGCCCCTAACCTACCCCCAGCAGCCGGTAATCAAAGGCGACGACCTCTGCCCTTCCATTTCTGCGGCCTCCATCCTGGCCAAGGTGCACCGGGACCGCCTGATGGAGGCCTGCCACCGCCGCTATCCCCAGTACAATTTTCACCGCCACAAAGGCTACGCCACCCCCGAGCACCTGGAGGCCCTGCGCTGCTGGGGCCCCTGCGACCTCCACCGCCGCACCTTCAAAGGCGTGAAGGAGTGGCTGAGGGAAAAGTAAAAGGTTCAGGGAGGGGGCCAGGGGCCGACGGCCCCTCCCCCCTCCCTGAGACCCACCCCCAACCCCCATAAGGGATTATCAATAAATCTTGCCATCGGCATAGCCAACTGGAGAATGTTGCAGCAGTTTCCTTTATCTCCCTCCCCCTTGAAGGGGAGGGCTGGGGTGGGGGTGAAAGTAGTGGCACAGGCGTCTCGCCTGTGCTAAGAGGGGTTTATGAGGCGGACATGAAAGACGTGCGGCAGCAACTGGGCGATAAGGGGGAAGACCTGGCTGCCGCGGCCTTGCAGAAGCAGGGTTATAAAATTCTGGAACGCAACTACATTACGCCTCTGGGGGAAATCGACCTCGTAGCCCGGCAGGGGAAATGCATCGTCTTCGTGGAGGTCAAGACCCGGCGCAGCGGCGTCTTCGGCGGCCCCCGGGAGGCGGTGCATCCCTCTAAACAGGCCCGTTTGCGGCGGTTGGCGGATTATTATTTAAAACAGAAACGCCTGGGAGAGATGCCGGTCCGCTTTGATGTGGTGGGGGTAGCTTTTGAAGGAGATAATCCTCATATTGAAATCATCACTAATGCTTTTTAGCAGGGTGCGCCCGGCGCACCCTGCACCAGGCACCGGCGGGACGCCTGGGCCACCAATTTGCCAAAGACTTTTCGGAACGGATCTTAAATTGGTCTACAGGGATGCCTTCTGCAAGTGAGAGGATTAGAGGCTAAATGGGCATTCTCTTCATCGTCGCCACCCCCATAGGCAACCTGGAGGACATCACCCTGCGGGCCCTCCGGGTGCTGAAGGAAGCAGACCTCATCGCCGCGGAGGACACCCGCCGCACCCGGAAGCTTCTGAGCCACTACGGCCTCGGCACGCCCCTCATCAGTTATCACGCCCACAACCAGGCGAGCCGCGGGCCGGA
>DASWLF010000288.1:0-2251 GCA_036396255.1 Desulfobaccales bacterium | reverse complement strand
TCCATGCCCCGGGTGGGCGGCATCGCCGCCACCCAGAAGGTCAAGGCCAGCCATCCGCAGGTCAAGGTCCTGATCCTGACGATGCATAAGAACCGGGAATACCTGGACCAGGCGCTGTTAGCCGGGGCCGAAGGCTACCTGCTCAAAGAAGAAATGGACCGCGAACTCCTGCCCGCCATAGCCGCGCTGCGCCACGGCCGCACTTTCATATCCCATTTCCTGTCCCGCGTTTAAAGGCGCCGGAGCCGTCCGCCGGGGTCGGCCCCTGGGGCCGCCGGGTGGTTCGGCGGCGGGATGACTCCAGCCCTGGCCCCGGGCGGGGCCCACCGTCCCCCCGCTAGGGCGACGCATTGGGGTTCCAGTAAGGCGCCGTGTACCATTGCCTCAGGTTGGGGTCGTAATCGTAAAAATAAGGGGGAATATCGCTGGTATAAGCTCCCTGATACGATACGGGCCTGGGCGCCTGGTAATAATAGCCTGCGCCGCAGCCGGCCACTGCCAGCAAGGCTCCCAAAATCAGCCAGATGAGCACGGTCATGATTTTCTGCAACGGCGCACCTCCGTCACCTTCCCCTTAAGGACCGATGTTCGGATTCCAATAGGGATAGGTATACCAGTCCCTCAGGGCGGGATCACCATCGTAAAACGAGGGCGGCACATCAGAGATGGAGGGATAACGTTCTGCCGGACTCTGTTGGTATCCTCCGGGGGCGCAGCCTCCGGTGAGGAGCAGGAGCACCACCCCGACCCATAATAACCGCTTCATGGCATTCTCCGTGCATGCAGTCTTCCTGGCGCTCGCCAGGGGGGCCCATCGCGGCAACCGCGGCGCCGGGGCCCCAGGTGCGGCCACCGCGGCCAAAGTTAAGGGAGACTGCTTAAAAAATAACCACGGATTCCAGCTTGTAAACCGGGTGGCGGCAAAAATGGCCAGGGCCCAGGCTGAGCCCAGGAGGAACGCCCGGCTTGGGGGCCAGGCGGCCAAGGGACCGGGGCCGGGGCGACCTCAATCCCGTCCGCCGCGCTCCCGGGGCTCACCGGGTCCGTTTTCCCTTTTAAATTGGCGCTCCCAATACCTCCCGGGTTCCCGGTCCAGGTACTCCTGGCCAACCCCCGGACTGGGAGCCGCCTTGGGCTCCGAGTACTGCCGGGACGGATATGAGTACTGCGGGGACGGATAAGAATACGGCGGGCCGTAGAACCGGTCAGAATAATAAGGATCCAGATCCGGGGAGGTGGAGTAGAGCCCCCAATAAGTGGAGCCGGCGCAGCCGGTCAGGGTCAGGATTACCCCCAGCATCGCCACGTATGGAGCCATGGATTTTTTCTTTACCCGGCAGCCCCGGGGAAATTTGTTTGCGAGGCCGGTGACCAAGGTTATCTCCTGGGGCCGCCTCCCGGTCCCATGCCCCGCCACAGGGGAAAGCCCTGCTCATCCCGGAGCTTCAGGGTCTTGCCGTTCACCCGGAGCTCTTTGGCGATGATGGTGGGTTTCTGGTTCAAGGTAACTTTGGAGCCGGTCACCTCCATGGCATCTCCGACCTTAAGGGCGAGTTGTTGCTGCTCCAGGTACCACGCGGGCCCCAGGTGGATGGTGATGCTGCCCTGGTCCGTTTTCAGAACCGCCGTGAGGTGCATCATCCCCCGGCCGCCCCCGGGACCCATGGCGGGCAAATTTTCCAGGCTTTCCACCTGGCCCTTTACCGTGGTTACGGTTTGGGGGTTGTACATCTGCGGCCCCATGCCGCGGCCCGGCCCCATGCCGCGGCCGCCCCCGGGTTGGGGCTGGGCCAGCACCGGGCAGACCAGGGCCAGAACGATGCACATCACCATTAACCCCATGATCTTTTTCATAAAATGGTTGTCCTCCTTATTTGGCTTTAAGCCTCCGGCCCTCGCCGGAGCGCGGCAATCCTGGAAATTACCCGGCATTTTTGCCGGCTTGGCCGGCATTTTACCCCCCCTTCACCTGCTCTTTAAATTAAGGAACCCTGAAGGGGTGCTTGGGGAACTCGATGCTAAAGATGGCGCCCGCCCCCGGTTGGCTCCAGGCTGATATGCTTCCACCAATTTTCGCCAGCAGGTGGATGGTCACCCTCAGACCCAAATGGGTGCTCTCGGCCTCCCGGCGTTCCCAGGAGGTTACGAGATGGCGCTTAAGCTCCTGGATATCCATGCCGGGGCCGTTATCCCGGATCTCAAGGCGCAGGCGGTCGCTCAAATCCGTAACCCCTATTTGAATATAGTCGCC
>DASWLF010000287.1:0-2204 GCA_036396255.1 Desulfobaccales bacterium | reverse complement strand
ACTTAACCTATATAAACTTCTCAATAAGCTATTGTGCTTGTGCTAAATTTACCCCAACCAGCTCCATACACCCCTGGACGATGTCTTTGGCCGCCTGGGGCCGGGCCAGGCGGCGGCAGGCCTCCTCCATCGCCGCCAGGGCTTCCGGCTCCGCCAGGAACTGCCGTATCTTACCAGCGAATAATTCTCCGGTAAATTCTTTATTTAAAATCATCTGCGCAGCCCCGGCCTCCATGAGGAACCGGGCGTTGTGCTCCTGGTGGTTGTTGGCGGCATATGGGTAGGGCACCAGCAGCGCCGCCCGGCCCATGGCGGTGAGCTCCGCCAGGGTGGAGGCCCCGGCCCGGCAGACGATGAGGTGGGCCCGGGCCATCAACTCCGGCATCTCGGGTGAAAAGGCCGCCACCTGGGCCTCAAAGCCGGCCTGGCCGTAGCCCGCCGCCACCCTTTCGAAGTCCGCCTCGCCGGTGAGGTGCAGGAAGCAGAGCCGCGCTTTCAGGTCGGCCAAAAGCGGCAGGGCCGCCAGCACCTCCAGGTTCAGGTGGCGGGCTCCCTGGCTGCCGCCGGTGATCAGCACCGTGAAAGGCGCCGGCGGCCGCGGCGCCATTTCCTGAAAAAATTCCTCCCGGATGGGGTTGCCGGTCCAGCGGGCCAGGCCGGCCGGCAGGTAGCCCTGGGTTTCGGGAAAAGAGACGAAGACCCGCCGGGCCAGGCGGGCCAGCCAGGCGTTGGTGGTGCCGGGAATGGCGTTCTGTTCGTGCAGGGCCAGGGGGATCCCCAGGGTCCAGGCCGCCACCCCCACCGGACCGGAACTATGCCCCCCCATGCCCAGCACCAGGTGGGGGTCCAGGGCCTTCAGGCGCCGGCGGGCCCGGCGCACGCCTCCCGGCACGCCCAGCAAGGTGCGCACCCGGCTCAAGACCCCTTCCCCTTTCAAAGCCCGGCTCTCCAGGGCCTCCCAAGGGAAGCCGTAGCTCTCCAGAATCCGGGTGGTAACCGGCTTGGGGGTGGTGAGGAAGGTAACGGCCGCGCCCGCCGCGGCCTGGAATTCCCGGGCCACGGCGATGCCGGGGAAGAGGTGCCCCCCGGTGCCGCCGGCGGCGATTACCACCCTGAGTTCCATGGGATTTCCTTGATTTTCGCGTAGTGGTAGCCGCAGGCTTTAGCCTGCGCTTTGCAGTGCTCCCATTACGAAAAGTTCTAAGCGCAAGCTAAAGCTTGCGGCTACCTATATCAAAGGGAACTTAAAAAGAGATTCGCCTGATTTCCATGGTCTCAATTTTCCGAGGCCGGCGGCGCCGGCGGGGGGGCCCCGGTCCGAGCCGGCGGCGGCCCCAGCGGCTTTCTGATCTGGCTGCTGATGTTCAACAGAATCCCCACCGCCAGCAGGTTGACCAGGAGCCCCGAGCCCCCGTAGCTGAGGAACGGCAGCGACAGGCCCTTGGTGGGGAAGATGCCGCTCACCACCCCCAGGTTGATGATGGCGGGCAAGCCGATGAGCAGGGTCAGGCCCAGCGCCAGGTAAGAACCGAAACTGTCCGGGGCCTTGAGGCTCAGCCAGATGCCCCGGGAGACCACGATGGTAAACAGGGCCAGCACCAGCAGGACCCCCAGGAAACCCATCTCCTCGCTGAAGATGGAGAGGATGAAGTCGGTGTGGGCGTCCGGCAGGTAGAAGAGCTTGGCCCGGCTCTGGCCCGGCCCCAGCCCCCAGAGACCTCCGGAACCGATAGCCAGCAGGGATTGCTTCAGCTGGTAGCCCACGTCCTGGCCGTGCTTCCAGGGGTCCAGGAAGGAGAGGATGCGGTCGTATTTCTTGGGGTCCCGCAACACCAGCATGACGGCCAGGCAGATTCCCCCGCTCATGGCCAGGAGGATATGGGTGAGACGGGTCCCGCCCACGAAGAGCATGGTGAAGACCATGGCCGCCAGGGTGACGGCGGTGCCGAAGTCCGGCTCCTTGCCGATGAGCCCGATGAATAGCCCGGCCACGATCATGTGGGGCAGGAAACCAATGGCGAAATACTTCATCTTCTCCTGTTTCCGGGCCAGCGAGTAGGCCATGAACAGGACCAGGGCCAGTTTGGCGAATTCCGAAGGCTGCAGGGTCAGGGGCCCCAGCCGCAGCCAGCGGGCCGCGCCCCGGACCTTGCCGCCGATGCCCGGGACAAACACCAGGACCAGGGAGATGAGGCTCAGGAGCA
>DASWLF010000286.1:0-8384 GCA_036396255.1 Desulfobaccales bacterium | reverse complement strand
TTAGGGGAAGCCCGCGGGTTTAAACGATTTCAAAGTAACCCCAATTCCGCTTCTTTAATGAAGCGGGGGGGAAAAGGCGAAAAGCCTAATAACCAGGTGGTCTCGACCAATTTCCCGGTTATTTCCTTCCCCCGGGGTGGCGAATTTCCGCCGCGTCCTTTTAAGCCGGGGGGGTGCCGCTCACCTGGCCGGATTTGGGTTTGCGCCGGACGCCATTTGCCCGCCCTTTGGCGAAAAGCTCCACCAGGCGCAGGCGCACCCCGTGGGAGGTGAGGTGCTCCTGCTCCAGCAGGCGCTTGATGGTCCTGACCCGGTCCAGGTCTTCCAGGGTGTATTCCCGGCGGTTCGAGTGGGTGCGGCCCGGCATGAGGCAATTGTCGAAGGACTTCTCCCAATACCGCAGGGTGGATTTGCGCACCCCGGTGAGCTGGGAGATCTGGTCGATGGTGAGCATCAGATTGCGGGTAACTCCTGGCATCTTCATGGTGTCGGCCTCTCGGTCCTGCTATCAGTTTGTGGAGTAGTGAGGTCTTGCCTCAAATTGATTCTGGCAGATTTGATCTGACCCAACCCGCAGTCTGGTTATGTCTGCCATTACAAAGTAGCGGCTCCTCTTTCGATAATCTTGGCACTCCCAGCGGTTGTTACCCAAGACCAACCTTCAGGCCCTTCACCCCTGAAGCCGGTGGCCGCCCCGCTGTTCCGCCGCTCCGCCGCCGCGGCCCTTACCCCTCTACCTCCAGGTTAACTTCTTTCGCCGGAACGTGAGGGAGGTGTTCTCCTAATCGAAATTTACCGGAAAAACTTTAAAAATCTTTGCAATGTTTTAAGTAAGGATGCCGAAGGCCAAGCTGCCGGTCTTCTTAGGGACTGGTGGATCCTCGGGTATCAAGGAAGGGCGCCGGTTATTGGTTTGATGGCGCCGCGGCGCGGTTACACAGCCCTTCAGGAGACCAATTTTAAACTTTCCTGGGGAGCCAGGCGGTGGCAAACCGGGCATTGGGGATCAGGTTTGATGATCCTTTCGGTGAACTGGAAGGGGTCGCCCTTGAAGGTGATCACGCGGCCCAGCAGGGCCGGACCCAGGCCTCCCAGGATCCGCAGGGCTTCCAGGGCCATAAGGGACCCCAGGATTCCCGGCAGGGAGTTCAGGAGCGCGGGCTGGCCCACCTGGGAGCCCTCGGGAAAGGCGCAGGCCAGGCAGGGGCCCTGGCCCGGCCAGGAGGTGGCCAGGCAGCCGCGCATCTCCCAGACCCAGGCATAGATCAGAGGGAGGCGGAACTTGGCCGCGGCCTGGTTCAGGAGAAATCGCGCCGAGGCATTGTTGGTGGCGTCGATCAACAGGTGGTGGCCCGAGGCCAGGCGGGAGACATTATTTCCGGAAATTTTTTTCACCTGGCCTTGCACCAGGACAAAAGGGTTGATCTCCTTGAGGCAGCGCTGGGCCACCGTGGCCTTGGCCTTGCCCAGGTCCTTTTCCCGGAACAGGATCTGGTGGCTGAGATCCGAGAGTTCCACCCGGGAATCGTCCACCAGGCGGATGGTTCCCACCCCTCCGGCCAGGAGGTAGAGCGCCGCGGCGGAACCCAGGCCGCCGGCTCCGGCAATCAGGACCCGGGAAGACTTAACCCGTTCCTGGGCTTCCCGGCCCCACCCCTCCAGGGTCATCTGGCGGGCGTAACGGGTCAGTTCCGCGGGGCTCAAAGTAGATGCGATCATTTTCCTTTCATCGGAAAAGCAAGGTGGCGGTGATCTTTCGGCAGAGATGCGGCGAGGTGCACAAATGGTGAAGTGCCTCCTCCGCCTCCTGTGACATTATCGGCAGTCAGGGGGGCTCACTTTAAATTCGCGGCAGTCGTGGTTATAATTACTTCGGTTAACAGCCGGAGCAGCCGCGGGGGTTTTCAGTGATTGAGCTGATGGAGGTGAGCAAGGTGTACCGCCGGGGGCCCGAGGAGATTCAGGCCCTGGAAGGCGTCAACCTGAAGATCGCCGCCGGCGAGTTTGTGGCCATCACCGGTAAAAGCGGCTGCGGCAAAAGCACCCTGCTGCACATCATCGGCGGCCTGGAGCCGGTGAGCCGCGGCCGGGTGGTCCTGGACGGCCGGGATCTGGCCCGTCTGCGGGAGCCGGAACTTACCCGCTTCCGGCGGGACCGGGTGGGGGTGGTGTTCCAGTCCTTCAACCTCTTGCCCCTGTTGACTCTCCAGGAAAACGTGGCCCTGCCCCGGGTCCTCCAGGGAGCGTCGTATGAGGCGGCCCGGGAGGAGGCGGTGAGGTGGCTCACCGAGGTGGGCCTGGGGGGCCGGCTCAACCACCGGCCGCACCAGGTCTCCGGCGGCGAGATGCAGCGGGCCGCCATCGCCCGGGCCCTCATCAACTCCCCGGCGGTGGTCCTGGCGGACGAACCCACGGGCAACCTGGACTCCGTCACCACCGCCAGGATCCTGGAGCTCTTTTCCCACCTGCACCGGCAGTGGCGGAAAACCGTGGTCCTGGTGAGCCATGCCCCGGAAGCAGGGAACTACGCCTCCCGGGTTTTGCCCATGCAGGACGGCCGGCTGCGGTCATGAAACCCTGGCTGTTCCGTATCTCGCTGAGCCACCTGACCCAGCACCCCGGGCGCACCCTCCTGGGAATCCTGGGCATTGCCCTGGGCACCGCGGTGTACCTGAGCATCTCCCTGGCCGCGGTCAGCGCCCTGAAGAGCTTTGAGAACGGGGTGACCGCGGTGGCCGGCAAGGCCCAGTGGCGCCTCCAGAGCCCCGGGGCGCCGCTCAATGAGGCCCTGTTTGCCGAAGTGCGCCGCCTGCCGGAGATCAAGGCCGCGGCCCCGGTGGTGGAAAGCGTTTTGGAGCTGGCCGGATTTGATGGCGGCCCCGTGCTCCTCCTGGGCGTCGACCCCTTTTCCGAAGGGCCCTTCCGAGATTACGAGTTTGCCCCGGGCAGTGGCCTGGGTGATGCCGCCTGGATCGATTTCCTCACCCGTCCCGATGCCGTCCTGATCAGCGACCCCCTGGCCCGCCGCCTGCACCTTACGGCCGGGGATTCCCTGCCGGTGCTGGTGGGGGCCAGGAGGCAGGTTTTGCGGGTGGCCGGGGTCTTCCGGTCCCCCAGCGGGCTTTATCCCCTGGACGGCTCGGTGCTGCTCATGGACCTGGGGGCGGCCCAGGAACTCCTGGACCGGGTGGGGGGCCTGGACTACATCGACCTCAGGGCCGCGGGTGATGAGGCCCAGCTTCCCGCGGTCCTGAAAAAGGTGCTGCCCCCGGGGGCGGAGGTGGTGCGCCCGGCGGCGCAAGGGAGCCGCACCCAGGGGCTGGTGGCCTCCTACCGCCTGAACCTGGCGGTGCTGAGCGCCATCGCTTTGTTCGTGGGCATGTTCCTCATCTACCAATCCGTCACCCTGTCGGTGGTGCGGCGCCGCCGGGAAATCGGCCTGCTGCGCACCCTGGGCATGACCCCAGCCCAGGTTCAGGTGCTGTTCCTGGCGGAAGGCCTGGCCAGCGGGCTGGCAGGCGGCCTCCTGGGCCTGGTTTTGGGGGTGGCTCTGGCCCGGGGCGTCCTGGCGGTGATGACCCAGAACCTCACCTCGCTGTATATGCCGGTGGTGGCGGCAGAGGTGGGGGTCCGGGGCGGCCTGCTGCTCCAGGCCTGGGGCCTGGCGGTGCTGGCCACCCTGGCGGCCGCGGCGCTGCCGGCCCGGGAGGCGGCCCGCACCCAGGTCCGGGCCGTGTGGCACCGGGAAGAGCTGGAAGAGAAAATCGAGAGCCGGGCCGGGGCCATCTTCATGTGGGGCCTGGTGGCCCTGGCCCTGGCCGGGGCGGGGGCTGCCTGGAAAGTGGGCGAGGGCCCCCCCTGGCCCGGGTTCGCGGCCGCGTTCCTGATTTTGCTGGCCTTTGCGCTCTTCACCCCCCTTGCCGCCCGGCTCTTGGGGCGGGGGCTGCAGCCGGCTTTTAGCAGGCTGCTGGGCCCCGCCGGGGACCTGGGCTGCCGTTACCTGGCCGGTTCCCTGAGCCGCAGCGCGGTGTCCATCGCCGCCCTGGCCTGCGCCCTAAGCATGCTCATCGCGGTGACCGTGATGATCGGCTCCTTCCGCCGGACGGTGAACGAATGGGTGAGCCGCGCCATCAGCGGCGACATCTTTTTCGGGCCCGCGGTCTTCTCCACCGCCGCCTACGACCAGTACCTGCCGGCCGAGATCCTGCCGGAGCTGCGCCGGGACCCGGATATCGCCGATATCTACCTCTACCGCTGCGTCCGCATCCCCTACCAGGACCGCTACATCCTGGTCATCGGCGGCAGCTTCGAAGTGCTGGCCCGCCACGGCGGCCTCTGGTTCCGGAAAGGCGATGCGCAGGAGATTATGGGGATGGTTGGGAGAGGGGGCCAGGGGCCGCCCACAGGCGAGACGCCTGTGCCACTTGCCCCTGCCCCAGCCCCCAAACCCCCATCCCCCAACACTTATGGGAAAGAAGAAGTAGGGGCGGGTTTAAAACCCGCCCCTACAGTCCAAGGTATTGCTGGGGAACGAGAAGAATCCAGGTCACAAACGTTTTTTAACAGAAAACCGAAAACTGAAAACCGAAAACCGTTTGTCGTCATCTCCGAGCCGTTGGCGGAGACCTTTCATTATCAAGAAGGAGACGCCTTCACCCTGCCCACCCCAACGGGGCCGCAGCGGCTCACGGTGGCCGGAGTCTTCTACGACTACCGCACCGACGGCCCCAGCGTCTGGATGGACATCAAGCTTTTCCGCCGCCTCTGGCAGGACACCCAGCTCAACGCGGTGCGCCTCTATCTCCGGGACCCCGGGAAGGTCCCGGAGGTCCAGGCCCGCCTGAAGCAGCGCTACGGGTCCCGCTACCGCCTGTTGGCGTTGTCCCACCGGGACCTGCGTAACGGCATCCTGAAAATCTTCGACGAGACCTTCGCCCTGACCTATGCCCTGGAGGGGGTGGCGGTGGTGGTGGCGGTCTTCGGCATCATCACCACCTTCCTGGTGCTCATCATGGAGCGGGAGCGGGAGCTGGCGCTGCTCCAGGCCATGGGGGCCGCCCGGCGCCAGATCCTGGGCCTGGTCCTGGTGGAGTCGGGGCTGGCCAGCTTTTTGAGCTTCCTGCTGGGGGCCGGCTGCGGCTCGCTGCTATCGTTATTGCTCATCCTGGTCATCAACAAGCAGGCCTTCGGCTGGACCATACACCTCTACTTCACCCCGGGGATTTACTGGCAGACGCTGCTCCTGGTCATGGCCCTGGGCCTGGGGGCCGCGGCCTACCCGGCCTGGCGGGCCATCCAGCCCCACCTGGCCACGATTTTGAAAGAGGAGTGAGCAGATTCCCTTTGCGTCCTGGCGTCCTGGCGCGAGAAAGTATCACGCAAAGTCGCCAGGGCGCAAAGGCAAATGTAGGGTGGGCACGGCCCACCAATAAATGAGGTGCAATGCCTTCTTACATCAGAGCGAAAATGTCTGGAGGTAAATTTTTCTTTACTGTGGTAACCTACCGGCGAAGAAAAATCCTCACGGAACCAGAGAGCCGGTACATTTTGCGCCAGGTTGTCGACGAGGTAAGGCGGCAATATCCTTTTTTTGTCGACGCCTGGGTACTGTTGCCTGACCATCTGCACTGCCTTTGGACCTTGCCCGAGGGCGATGAGGACTTCTCGAAAAGGTGGGGGCTGATTAAGGCGGTATTTTCACGGAAAATCAAGGGAAACTTCCATAAGATGGAATTGATGACCGACTCCAAAGAAAGACATAGGGAAGGGACCATCTGGCAAAGGCGTTTTTGGGAGCACCAGATTCGCGATGATGCAGATTTCGAGCGGCACTTCCACTATATCCATTATAATCCTGTGAAGCATGGCCTGGTCCCCCAGGTAAGAGATTGGCCTTTCTCCACCTTCCATCGTTATGTGGAAGAGGGGCTTTATTCGCTCGATTGGGGAGGCAACCTGGCTTTTGATTCTGACAAGTCATTTGGGGAATAAATACGGTGGGCCATGCCCACCCTACGGGGTCTGTATCCTGACTATTAGGGAGATAACATTGCATTTGCCCCGGACATTTCTTTCGGAGAGAGAATGGTGGGCCGTGCCCACCCTACCTGTTTGGAAGGTCTAAATAATCTCGGGCAAAAAGGCAAACTTGCAGCATGAGTAACTTAAAACGCTGGCTGTACATCCTTTTGGGCGCGGGGCTGCTCTTCGGAGCCCTCTATGTCGGGTTCGGCCTGGTGTACGCCGAGTTCCTGGTGGACTCCTGGTGGTTCAAGTCCCTGGGCTACGAGGGCTACTTCTGGCAGCGGCTCACTTACCGCTACCTGGTGTTCCTGGTCTGCACCCTGCTCTTTTTCGCGGTCTTTTTTCTCAACTTTTGGGTGGCCTCCCGGTACCTGGGCCAGGCGCCGCCCTCGCAACTGCGCACCGGCCTCACCTCCCGCCTGGGCGCCGGCCGGGTGGTGCAGCATTTCCGCACCGGGTCGCTGAAGGTTTACCTGCCGTTTTCCCTGCTGCTGGCGGTGCTGGTGGCCCATCCCCTGTACGAGCAGTGGGAAGCGGCCCTGCTCTATCTCTTCGCCCCCGCGGCCGGGGTGTCTGACCCGGTCTACGGCCAGGACGTGGGCTACTATCTCTTCGCCCTGCCCATGTATCTGGCCCTCCTCTACGGGCTGCTCCTTGCCTTCGTGCTGCTGCTTTTGGGGGTGGCGCTGCTCTACTGGCTGGAGGGCCGGGTCCTGGCCCGGCAGCAGGGGGTCCTGCCCCGGGGCGCCAGGATCCACCTGAGCGTCCTCCTCCTGGCCATCTTTGCCGTGGGCGTTTGGGGCTTCCTGCTGCAGCGCCATAATCTCGTTTACAGCGAGGCCCATGCCGCCCTGTTCTTCGGCCCCGGTTTCGTGGAGATGTGGGTGATCCTGCCCCTCATCTGGCTGTCGCTGGTGCTCCTGGCGGGCACCGCGGTCTCCCTCTTCTACTGGCTGAACGCCCGCCGGGGCTTGAAGGTCCTGGTGACTTTTGCGGGTCTGTTTATCCTGGCAGCCGCGGCCCGGTATTCCTTCTTTCTGCCGGACCTGGTGCAGCACTATATCGTCAATCCCAACGAGATTTCCCGGGAACAGCCGTTCATCGTCAACAGCGTCAAGGCCACCCTGGCGGCCTACGACCTGGACCGGGTGGAGACCCGGGAGTACCGCCTGGACGAGACTCCCTTTGACCTGGCCGGCCCCCCGCTCAGGGCCTCCCTGCGCAACATCCCGGTATGGGACAAGGAAGTGCTGCTCACGGTCTATGAGCAGTTGCAGGAGTTCCGGACCTACTACAACTTCACCGCGGCGGACGTGGACCGCTACACGGTGAACCGCGTCTACCAGCAGGTTTTTCTGGCGGCCCGGGAACTGAACCTCAAGGAGCTGCCCCGGGCGGCCCAAAACTGGGTGAACCAATGGCTGAAGTACACCCACGGCTACGGGGTGGTGATGACCCCCGCGGCCCAGGGCGGCGAAGAGTCCATGACCTGGTTCATCCAGGGCATCCCGCCCCAATCCGATTACGGCTTCAAGATCGAGGAGCCGGGCATCTATTACGGGGTGGGGTCTTATGGCCCCTGCATCGCGCCCAACGACAGCCGCGAGCTGGGCTATCCCACCGAGGAAGGCCACACCCTGACGGATTACCAGGGCCGGGGCGGGGTCCCGGTCAACTCCTTGTTCCGCAAGCTCATCTTTGCCTGCCACTTCGGCGAGAAGGACATCTTTTTCACCACCAAGACCAACCCCAAGAGCCGCCTGCTGTTCCGCCGCAACCTGGTGGAGCGCATCCGGCACCTGACCCCGTTCTTCCGGCTGGATCAGGACCCGTACGTGGTGGTGACCCCCGGGGGCCTTTTCTGGATCCAGGACGCCTACACGGTATCGGACCGCTACCCCTGTTCCCAGCCCCACCAGCAGGGGTTCAACTACATCCGCAACTCCGTGAAGATCGTGGTGGACGCCTACCACGGCAGCGTGGACTACTACGTGGCCGACGAGCGGGACCCCATCGTCCGGGGCTACCGGCGCATTTACCCGGGTCTCTTGAAGAGCCTGAGCCAGATGCCGGCGGAGCTCAGGGCCCACGTGCGCTATCCCAAGGGCATCTTCGACGTCCAGATGAGCATCTACGCCAAGTACCACCAGACGGACCCGGAGATCTTTTACAAGCAGGAAGACGCCTGGGATTTCCCGGAGATCCAGCAGAACAAAGAGGCGCTGCACATGAAGCCCTACTACCTGACCGTCAATCTGCTGGACCAGGAAAAGGCGGAATTCGTCCTGCTCTGCCCCATGACGCCCAAGGCCCGGGCCAACTTGAGGTCGTTGGCGGTGGCGGGCTGCGACGGGCCCCAT
>DASWLF010000285.1:0-1893 GCA_036396255.1 Desulfobaccales bacterium | reverse complement strand
TCGGACCACCAGGTCAGCTTGTAGCGCGCGCCCTGGAGGTCTAAATGGGGCCTGACCCAGAGGATGACCTTCTCCACCAGGCGGCCGTGCAGCGGGTGCGGCAGCACCGCCACCACCACCACTTCCGGCGCCTCCTCCGGCGAGGTGAAAGGATCAGTGGTATACTCATAAAACATTTACGTGACTCTCCTTTGGTATCTGCCACTTTCGGCGGCAGGGCCCCCGCCCCACCAAGGACCGCCTGCCCCGCCGGGCTAACGGCGCCTCCCTAAAGCCTGGGCCCCGGCGCGGCTAATTGCTGGATTGCCAGGGAAAGCGGCATCTCCTTGCGGACAATTTTCTGGATAGAATATAACCCAGGGCGGAAAATTTTGCCAGCCCAGGGGAGGCCGGTGGGGTCGCGGCGGCTTGCCAGGACATGGGAACCCTACTATAATGAAAAATTGTGGCGGCGGTTGCCGGGAACGAATTGGGATGACAGACAAAAAAGAGATTCTGCTGCGCATCGAAGACCTGACGGTGCACTACGGCGCGGCCCAGGCCCTGTTCGGAATCGACCTGGCCGTGGCCCAGGGCGACACCGTGGCCCTGGTGGGGGCCAACGGCGCCGGCAAGACCAGCCTGCTCAAGGCCGTCATGGGCCTGGCGCCGCCGTCGGGCGGGCGCATTCTCCTGGCGGGGCAAGAGGTCACCGGTTCCTCCGCCTCGGCCATGGCGGCCCTGGGGGTGGCCATGTGCCCCGAGGGCCGGGAGATGTTCGGCGACCTCACCGTCCGGGAAAACCTGGAGCTGGGGGCCCTGGCGCTGCACCCGGGCAAAAGCGAACTGGGGCGCCGCCTGGAGGAGGTCTTCGCCCGCTTTCCCCGGCTGAAAGAAAGGGTCAACCAGCGCACCAGCACGCTCTCCGGGGGGGAGCAGCAGATGGTGGCCATGGGACGGGCCCTAATGGCCAGGCCCAGGCTCCTGCTCCTGGACGAGCCTTCCCTGGGCCTGGCGCCCCTGGTGGCCGACGAGGTCTTTGACATCATCAAGCAGCTCTCCCGGGGCGGGGTCACCATCCTGTTGGTGGAGCAGAACGCGGCCCGGGCCCTCACCGCCTCCAAATCCGCCTATCTGCTGGCCAACGGCCGCATCGTCGGAGCGGATTCCAGCCACAAACTCCTGGTGGACCCGGAACTGCGCCGGGCTTTCCTGGGCGCGGGCTCGGGCGACAACCCGGCCGCCTCCCGCCTGGGGGCCGCCGGCCTGACCAATATCAGACTGGAGAAACCGAACTTGAGCAAACAGACCTTCATGCCCCCATTCACCTCGGCGGAGGAACTAAGGGCCCACCAGCTAAAAGGGCTCCAATGGACGGTGCGCCACGCCTACGAGGGCTCTGCTTTTTACCGCCAGAAGCTGGAGCAAGCCGGGGTCAGCCCCGGCGACATCCGCACCCTGGACGACCTGCGCCGCCTCCCCCTCACCACCCCGGAGGACCTGCGGGAGGGCTACCCCTTCCCCTTCCGGGCCGTGCCCTTTGAGCAGATCGTGCGCATCCACGCCTCCAGCGGCACCACCGGCAGCCGCAAGATCCTGGGCTATACCCAGAAGGACCTGGACGACTGGCAGCACTTCTTCGCCCGCTGCTACGAGATGGCGGGGGTCACGCCCCTGGACCGGGTGCAGATCGCGGTGGGCTACGGGGTCTGGACTGCGGGAGTGGGCTTCCAGCTGGGGGTGGAAAAGCTGGGGGCCATGGCCGTGCCGGTGGGGCCTGGCAACGTGGACATGCACTGCGAGTTCCTGGTGGATCTGCAGAGTACGGTGCTGTGCTGCACCGCCTCCATGGGCCTCCTCATGGCCGAGGAGGTGCACAAGCGGGGCATCGCCGAGAAGATCAACCTGCAGAAG
>DASWLF010000284.1:0-1935 GCA_036396255.1 Desulfobaccales bacterium | reverse complement strand
GAAACCTGAATGACTGCCAAGGAAACTTATCTGCCGTAGTACCCGGTGATGCTGGCCTGGGCCAGGACCTTGCCGGCCAGGGCCTCTTGGAAGGCGGCCAGGGTGGCATTGGGGTCCAGGTCCAGCCTGGGAACGCTGAGGGCGTAAACGGTGATGACGTAGGGATGGTCGCCGGTGCCCCTGGGGGGCTGAGGGCCGCCGTAACCGGGGTCGCCGAAGGAATTCCTGAGTTCTGCTGCGCCCGGGGGCATCTTCTTTCTGGAGGCCCCCTCCGCCATGACGTTCACGGTGGTGGGGAGGTCGATGACCAGCCAGTGCACCCAGTTGCGGGCCACCGGGTGCGGGTCCACCATGGAGAGGGCAAAGGACTGGGTCCCCGCGGGCGGGTTCACCCAGGTCAAGGGGATGGAGACATTCTGCCCTCCGGCCCCGGGCATGACGTACGGGGTCGGGATCCTTTCCCCATCCTTGAACGCGCCGGATGAAAGCTTCATACTCTCACCTCCTGAGCTGCCGGAAGCAGTTATGGCCAGGAAGGCCGCCAGCAGGAACCAGAGGCGCCCGGGGCTTCTCATGCCGGTTACCTCGCGGCGGTTAGTCAGCCCTCTTCCAGCCGCCTCTTGATGTACTCGGTCCACTGGCTGTCAGGGGCCAGCGCCAGGTATTGCCGCCAGTGCCTCTTGGCCGTCTCCCCATCTCCCATGGCCTCCAGCACCATGGCCAGGTTTAAATGGGCGTCGGCAAACTCCGGCTCCTCCTGGACGGCTTTCCGGTAAAAGATGACCGCGCCCTGTATCTCCCCCCGGCTTTCCAGGAGATTGGCCAGGTTGTAATTGGCCTCCACGTGGTCCGGATTAAGCCCCAGGGCCTGGAGATAGTGGAACGCCGCCGCGGTCTCCGAACCCGTCAGGAACAGGACATTCCCCAGGTTCACCATGGCATCCACGTGGTCCGGGAGCGCCGCCAGAATCGACTCGTATTTCTGCCGGGCCTCCGTAAGCCTCCCTTCTTCCTCGTCTTTCAGGGCCTGGAAGAATAATTCTTCGTACAATTCTACGGGGATGGCCACGGGGTGGCTCTCCGCCGCGGAAAAGTCCAACAGCAACTGCCCTTCGGGGGTAAACCGCCGCCGGTTCCTGCCCAGGATGATCTGATCCTGGCAAATGGAGATGCGCACCTCCGCCAGGGGCTGCTTGAGGCCGGGCAGCAGGCGGCGCAGTTTTGCCACGCATTTCCTGATCCTTCCCAGGGAGACCCCCTGGCGCCGCAGTTCCCGCACGGTGCGGAAGGCCACCAGGCCCTGGAAGTCGAACAGCAGCCGGCCCCGGGCCTTCTCCAGGTGGGGGATGAGCCCCTGGCGGTCCCAGTGGCGGACCCGGCCCTCAGAGATGCCCATGAGCCTGGAGACTTCCCGGTGATCGTAAAGCTTCTTCACCTGACCAACCTGAGGAACGCCGTCCGGAAATGCCCCCCGGGGGTTTGTTCCTGGTAGCTCCCGGCACCGCGCCGGCTGCCGCACTGGTCGGGAGAGAGATGGGACTTGAGGGGTTTCTTGCTGGCGGCGGGGTACGTCTTGACGGGAATGGTCACCAGGGGCCACTTCAGGTTGCCTTTCCAGATGGCTCTCATGTCGCCTCCGAAAATTGCCCCCACACAACTTGCCTTAAGGATAGGTACGGATACCTGCCAAGGCAAGGGCCTGGACCCTGGTAACTGGAACTGCCACCACCATGCATCTTATAAAAAATTTGTCAAGCAATTATGATTAATGGGCCTTAGCGGCAATACGGTTAACTTAAGCGGTTCTTTTCTAAGGATTTGGTGGGCAGTGCCCACCCTACATTTTTTTGTCATGCTGAGCGAAGCGAAGCATCTCGTATTTAGAGATTCTTCGGTCGCCTTCGGCTCCCTCAGAATGACAAGAGACATGACCTC
>DASWLF010000283.1:0-1872 GCA_036396255.1 Desulfobaccales bacterium | reverse complement strand
GGCTGCCGGTGACCAGGCCGCCCCGCACCAGGAGCACCAGGATGAGGGCCTGACCGCCCTCCGCCGCCAGGCCCAGGGCGTCCTGGTCCCGGAAATTGGGGCGGGCCATGTCCTGGCGCGCCAGGGTGTGGTTGATGGCGGTGATGCGGTCCCGCAGGACCGCGGCCCGCTCGAAATCCAGGTCCGCCGCGGCCCGGGCCATGTCGGCCTTCAGCTTCTGCAACAGGTTCCGGCCCCGGCCTTTGAGAAAAATTATGGCCTCCTGCACCGCCTGGCCGTAATCCTGAGCGTTCACCGCCCCGGCGCAGGGCCCCAGGCAGTGCTGGAGCTGGTACTCCAGGCAGGGCCGGGAGCGCGGCGCCAACCGCCGCTGCCGGCAGGTGCGCACCCCGAAAGCCTGCTGCATCACCTTCAGGGTCTCCCGGGCCATGGCGGCGGAGGCGTAGGGGCCGAAATACCGCGCCCCGTCCGGTCTGAAGCGCCGCACGAACCGCAGGGCCGGAAATTCCTCGGTCAAATCCAGGCGGAGGCAGAGATAATTCTTGTCGTCCCGCAGCATCACGTTGTAACGTGGACGGTGTTCCTTGATGAGGTTGCGCTCCAGGATCAAGGCCTCCCGGCCGCTGGCGGTGAGCAGGAAGTCCACCCGGGCCAGTTTTTTCAGCAGCAGCGCGGTCTTGGGGTCGTGCCTTTCCGGGGTCTTGAGATAGGAGCCCAGACGGTGCTTCAGGCGCACCGCTTTCCCCACGTAGAGCACCCGGCCTTTGTCGTCCTTGAACAGGTAGACGCCGCTGGCCGCGGGCGCCTGGCGCCAGGCCCCGGCCAGGGCCGGATAGGGGGAATCGGGCTTTACTTTAGATTCGGGCATCCTGTATGTTAGGATAACAGTCCGCACCTGCCTGTCAAGGCGAGGGATGGCCGTCCGTAGGGGCGCAATTTATTGCGCCCTTCCCTGATGGTTGGGGCAAAAGGGCGCCATGAATGGCGCCCCTACTATCTACTGCAACTGAAGTGGGCACGGCCTATCAAGAGAAAGGAGTCTATTATGTCTCTACCCCAGCGGCCCCTGGGCCGCACCGGACATAACGCCACCCTCCTGGGCCTGGGCGGTGAAGGCATCCTGCGCACTGTCGGCGAGGACCAGGGCGCCCAGGCGGTCATCGAGGCGGCGCTGGCCGCGGGTATCAACTATTTTGAGTCCGCCCGGGCCTACTCAGGCAGCGAAGCCTACCTGGGCCGGGGCCTCAAGGGCATTCGGGACCAGATCTTCCTCAGCAGCAAGTCCCACGGCCGCACCTACAAAGCGGCCATGGCCCACCTGTCCGTCACCCTGCACCACCTGGATACCGACCATCTGGACCTGTGGCAGGTCCACGACGTTCGCACTGCGGCCGATCTCGAAGCCCTGAGCGCCCCCGGCGGGGGCCTGGAGGCCTTCCGGGAGGCCCGGGAGCGGGGCTGGACCCGGTTTGTGGGGGTCACCGGCCACCACGACCCCGACCTCCTGCTTCAAGCCCTGGACCTGTTCCCCTTCGACACCGTGCTCCTGCCGCTGAACCCGGCGGAACCGCACTACCGGAGTTTCTTGCCGGTGGCCGCGGCCGCCCTTGCCCGGGGCCGGGGGGTCATCGCCATGAAGGTCCTTTGCCGGGGGCTGCTGCCCCAACTGGCGGAAAAACCCCGGGAGCTGGTGCCCGAACTGGTGGCCTACGCCCTGAGCCAGCCGGTCAGCCTGGCGGTGGTGGGGGCCGACACCCCGGAGCAGGTTAAGGAGCTGGCCGCCGCGGCCCGGGACTTCGTCCCCATGACCCCAGCGGAGCAGAAGGCCCTGGAAGAGGCCGTGGCCCCCTTCGCCCGCCAGGTCATGTATTA
>DASWLF010000282.1:0-2760 GCA_036396255.1 Desulfobaccales bacterium | reverse complement strand
GAGTGCGGCATCGGCAGGTGCGAGTGCGACCGGTATCTGGAGATCTGGAACCTGGTGTTCATGCAGTTCAACCGCACCGCCGACGGCGTCCTCCATCCCCTGCCCAAGCCCAGCATCGACACCGGCATGGGCCTGGAACGGTTGTGCGCGGTGGTCCAGGGGGTGAAAAGCAACTTCGACTGCGACCTGCTGCGGCCGGTGATCTCCCGCATCGAGGAGCTGGCCGGCCTAAGCTACGGCGGTCCCAACGAACTCCAGAACGTGGCCTTCCGGGTCATCGCGGACCATTCCCGGGCCACCACCTTCTTGATTGCCGACGGGGTGCTGCCCGCCAACGAGGGGCGGGGTTACGTGCTGCGGCGCATCATGCGCCGGGCCATCCGCTTCGGGCGGCTCCTGAACCTGAAGGGTCCCTTCCTCCGCCGGGTGGGCGAGAAGGTGGCGGATTTGATGGGCGAGGTATATCCGGAGCTCAAGGGGGCCCAGGCCATCCTGGCCCAGGTGGTGACCGGTGAGGAAGAGCGCTTCGCCGACACCCTGGACCACGGCCTGAAGCTTTTGAGCGAGGAACTGGACTATCTGAAGACCCACAGTCTCAAAATCCTGCCGGGGGCGGTAGCCTTTAAGCTCTATGACACCTACGGCTTCCCCCTGGACCTGGTGCAGGACACTTTGCGGGAAGAGGGCCTGGTGCTGGACCTGGAGGGCTTTGAAGAGCACATGCGGGTGCAACGGGAAGCCTCCCGTCAGGCCTGGCGGGGCGGCGTGGGGGAAGAGATCCCCGCGGTCTACCAGGAGCTGGCCCAGTGGCCCCCCACCCATTTCCTGGGCTACCAGGCCCTGGAGGCGGACAGCACCATCATGGCCTTGATCGCCCACGAGGGCCATGGGGAGCAGGCAGGATTGGGGGAGGAGATCGAGGTGGTCACCGCCTCCACCCCCTTTTACGGCGAAGCCGGCGGCCAGGTGGGGGACGCCGGTCTCATCAGCGGGGACGGCTGGCTTATTAAGGTGACCAACACCCAGAAGCTGCCCAACGACCTCATCGTGCACCAGGGGAAGGTGGAGGCCGGGGTGGTCAAGGTCAACGACCCGGCCCATCTTAGGGTGGACCCGGAGCGCCGCCGCCGCATCGCCCGGCATCACACCGCCACCCACATCCTGCAGGCGGTCTTGCGCCGCCACCTGGGCGAGCACGTGAAGCAGTCCGGCTCCCTGGTGGAGCCGGAGCGGTTGCGCTTCGACTTCACCCACTTCCAGGCCATCAGCCCGGGGGAACTGGAGCAGATCGAGCTGGACCTCAACCAGGCGGTGGCGGAAAACTTGCCGGTGCAGACCGACCGCATGTCCGTGACCCAGGCCCTGGAGGCCGGGGCCACCGCTTTGTTCGAGGAAAAATACAGCGACGAGGTGCGGGTGGTGTCCATCCCGGAGCTGAGCCGGGAGCTGTGCGGCGGCACCCACGTGGAGCGCACCGGCGACCTGGGCCTGTGCAAGATCACCGGCGAGGCCTCGGTGGCCGCGGGCATCCGGCGGCTGGAGGCGGTGTGCGGCCCCGAAGCGGTAAAATTAACCCAGGAGCAGCTGCGGGAGCTGGATCTGGCCGCGGCCCTGCTCAAGGGCGGCCGGGCCGACCTCTTGACCCGCCTGGACAAGGTCCTCAAGCGCCAGAAGGACCTGGAAAAGGAAGTGGAAACCCTGAAAAGCCGCCTGGCCTCGGCCCAGGTCAAGGACCTGGCGGTGGAGGTGCGCCGCATCGACGGCATCCCGGTGCTGGCCCAGGAGGTGCAGGCCGCCGACCCCAAGACCTTGCGCGAGTTTGCGGTGAAGTTCCTGGGCAAGCTGAAGAGCGGCATCGTGGTGCTGGGGAGCGCCGCCGGGGACAAGGCCATGCTCATCGCCCTGGTGAGCAAAGATCTGGTAAGTCGCTTTCCAGCCGGCGAGATCATCCGGGAACTGGCGCCCCTGGTGGGCGGCAGCGGCGGCGGCAAACCCGACATGGCCCAGGCCGGCGGCCCGGACAAAGCCAAGCTCAAAGAGGCCCTGGAGCAGGCTTATGAGGTGGTTGGCAAAAGGGCGCGGGGTTAGAACGAGGTGACGTATGTCTAAGAAATTCACTGCGGTAATCACGAAAGAAGAAAAATGGTATGTAGCCCACTGCTTGGAATTGGGGGTGGTGAGTCAGGGGAAGACCATCGAAGAATCCCAGGCTAACCTCAAAGAGGCCGTAGAGCTTTATCTGGAAAGTTTCGGGGAGGACGATTTACCTGAAACTACCGGAGAAATTGTTTTATATCCTTTTGAGGTGGCCGTGGGTGCCTAGATTTCCGAATTTATCCGGCGAAGACTTAATCAAAGCGCTTAAGAAAGCAGGATTTCAGTCAGTTCGTCAGAAAGGCAGCCATGTGAGCTTGCAAAAGGGACCATATCGAACCGTAGTCCCTCTTCATGATGAGCTATCCAGAGGAACATTTCTGTCAATTCTAAAACAATGTGGCTTAACGAAGGAAGAGTTAATGAAGTATCTTTAAAGAATCTAACCCTTTCTTCATAGGCAGCGGCAAACCCGACATGGCCCAGGCCGGCGGCCCGGACAAGGCCAACCTCGCCCAGGCCCTGGAGCAGGCTTACGAGGTGGTAGCGAAAAAGGCCAATGGATAGGGGAATAACATGTAGGGTGCGCACTGCGCACCATAAGATAAAAGGCGGGCCATGCCCGCCCTACATTAACTCACCTGAACGATAAAAATGGACCATGTA
>DASWLF010000281.1:0-6401 GCA_036396255.1 Desulfobaccales bacterium | reverse complement strand
CAAACCCTGACCGCCGGCGACGGCAAGGACGTGTTCGACAGCTTCATGGACCGTTTTGCCAGTCTGCTCATCAGCGAGGCCCTGGACCTTACCGGCGGCAACCGCAGCCGGGCCGCCAAAATCCTGGGGATTTCCCGGCCCACCTTGCTGTCCAAGATCGAAAAATACCGGCTGAAGTTGGAGACTTCCGTCAAGCTGGAGGGCCCTTGATTTAAGAGTGCGCCTTATCCAAGGATTTCATCGAGGGGATCTGCCGGGCATTAGCGTCCGGCGCAAAAATTTGTACCATATACTACCGGCCTTCAAGAAAGTAGAAATTAGTGGCACAGGCGTCCCGCCTGCGCTGGTAACAGGCTGAAAGCCTGTTCCACCAAAGAACAGCCGAGGGCGGCTGTTCCACCTGTTATTTGGAGGTCAAGTTTTCCTTTTCTTCACGGGCTTTTACAAACTGTAAAAAATAGCGACAGGTCTCCCTCCCCTGGACTGGTGGGCGCCGACGGCCGGTCCTCATATAACCATTATTAAATCAATAGGTTGGCACATTTGTCCGGCCAGGGCCGTTTGGCATGGCCGTTGCTTTTCTATGAGCAAGGGATAATTCCGTGGCCAAGTATCCATACAGAATTTTAATCGCGGACCGCAACCGGCATGTGCGGGAATTTTTGCGCCGGGAGCTGACCGCGGAAGGCTACCGGGTGGAAGTGGCCCGGGACGGCCGGGAATTACTGGGCAAAATCAACGGGGATGACCCGCCGCAACTCCTGATCCTGGATCTGGAGATTCCCTATCTGGAAGAATTGCAGGTCTGGGCGCGGCTCCAGGAATGCCAGCCGCCGCTGCCGGTGGTGATCCACACCTTCTTGCCGGAATATCCCCTGAACCTGACCGTGCCCATGGCCGCGGCGTTTCTGGAAAAGAAAGGGGACACGGATCAATTGAAATCCGTGGTGGCCGAAGTGATCAAGAAAAATTATCCCAAGGGGGGGGTGACCGCCAGGAAAAAAACCTTTTGATGGGTGGGGGAGGCGGCTTCTCCAGCGCGAGAAGTCTTCCGGGTTCTATCCCCCGGGGACAGACCCTGCCCAGAAGGGGTCCTGTGCGGTTGGCCGTCCGGAGCCGCAGGAACATCCAGGCGCCCCCGGATGACCGAGAGCACTTTTAAGCAGTGCAGAGCCAGGCTGCAAGGGGAAAACGGTGGAAGGCTATCTCTGGCCCTTCAAAGGGGGCACCCGGCGGGAGCGGTTGCTGGCCGCGGCCATGCTGCTGGAGTTCTGGTTGATCTGGGCGGGATTATATGTCCTGGCCTGGACCCTCAGGCAGCATTAAAGGTTTACGGTCAAGAACCCAGCCCCAATAATTCCTTTACCCCTTCTTGGGTAAGCGGGGGCGGAATCCACCAAAAATAAGGGCAGACTATTTTGTGATGCCGGCAAGATGCAGTACAATTGAATCAGGGCGTGGATTTTTCCCCCTAACCCCTTTTTTATGGCTAATTTGCTCCAGCGGTTAAAGACATTTTTTTCCGCCGAGCGCGCTCCCGTGCTCTCCCTGGAGGAGCTCCGGGCGGTTTTCAGGGCCCGATATCACGCCTTCAAGCTCCTGTTGGCGGCCAACAATAACGCCCTCCAGCTGATGACCGATATGGAGGCGGCCCTCAGGGGCAGCCACAGCTTCGGGATGACCTTCGTCCGGTCGCATGCCACCGCGGTCTGCGTCAGCGTCTTTACCATCATCAAATATTTGAACGAACTTGCCGGCAACCGGTACCAGGCCCTGGAGAGCGTTTTCGCGGCCATCGAGAGAAATATCGACGAGGTTTTGAGAAAAAGGCAGGCCCCGGCCGTCCAGGAGCTGGTCCTGCCTTTGAACCGGGTCCACAAGGAGATGGCCGATGGGGTGGGCAGCAAAATGGCCAACCTGGGGGAGATCACCGCCGGGCTGGCGGAGATTGCGGTGCCCGACGGTTTTGTGGTCACCGCGGCGGCCTACGAACTCTTTCTCGACCACAACCGGCTGCAGGATGAAATCAACCGGCGGCTCCAGGCTTTGGAGCAGGAGGATATCGGGGACCTTTACCGCAAAAGCTCCGAAGTGCAGATGCTCATCATCGGGGCGGAAATGCCCCCGCAGTTGGCGGCGGCCATCTCCCAGGCCCACGGGGAACTGGAGGCCAGGGCCGGCGGCCCCGTCAAGGTGGCGCTGCGCTCCAGCGCCATCGGCGAGGACGCGGTGGAAACTTCCTTTGCCGGGCAATACCGCTCGGAACTGAATGTCAGCCGGGAAAACCTTTTCACCGTCTACAAAGAGATCCTGGCCAGCAAGTATGCCCTCACCGCGGTGAGCTACCGCCTGCACAAGGGCCTGCGGGATGAAGACGTGGCCATGTGCGTGGGGTGCATGGCCATGGTGGACTCGGTCTCGGGCGGGGTCATGTATTCCCGGGACCCCACCGACATCCGCAGTGACGCCATCTTCATCAACGCGGTGCACGGGTTGGCCAAATCCGTGGTGGACGGCACGGTGACCCCCGACCTCTTCATCATCTCCCGGGGAGAGCCGCCGGTCATCATCCGGAAGGAGATCCGGGAAAAGGAACTGAAGGCGGTGTGTCTCCCGGAAGAGGGGGTGTTGCTGGAATCGGACGAGGAGGGCGGGACCCCGGCCCTCACCGACGAGCAGGCCCTGGCCCTGGCCAGGATCGCCCTGATTCTGGAGGAGCACTTCCAGTCCCCCCAGGACGTCGAGTGGTGCATCGCCAGGGATGGCCGCATCTTTGTCCTGCAAAGCCGGCCGCTGCAGCAAAAAGCCGGAGCCTCCCTCCGGGCCGAGGCGGCCATCTCCTCACCGGTGGAGAATCCGGTGCTGTTCCGGGGCGGCGACACCGCGGGCCCCGGGGTGGCGGCGGGGCCTGTTTACCTGGTGAAGAACAACCTGGACCTCCTGCAGTTCCCGGAAGGTGCGGTCCTGGTCACCGCCTTTCCCCACCCCAGTTGGGCCACCCTCCTGAACCGGGCCGCGGCGGTGGTCACCGACCGGGGCGGCATTACCGGGCACCTGGCCAACGTGGCCCGGGAATTCGGCATCCCGGCCCTGTTCAACACCGGGGAAGCTACGGCCCGCCTGGAGCCGGGCCAGATGGTCACCGTGGACGCGGACGGCCGCACCGTCTACCAGGGGAGGGCCGAGCCCCTGCTCAAGCTCGCCACCCCCAAAAAGGGCATAATGGGCGGCACCCCGGTGGGCGAAACCCTGAAGGAGGTCATGACCTTCATTACGCCCCTCAATCTCACCAACCCGGAGGCCCCGGACTTCCATCCCCGGGGATGCCGCACCCTCCACGATATTACCCGTTTTGCCCACGAGGTTTCCGTCAAGGAGATGTTCTCCTTTGACAAGACCCAGGCGTTCTCCAGGTATTTCATCAAGCGCCTGGCCACCGACGTGCCCTTGCAGTGGTGGGTCCTGAACCTGGAGGACGGATTCAAGGAGGAGGTGACGGGAAAGGAAGTGGAACTGGACAACATCGCCTCCGCCCCCATGCTGGCCCTGTGGGAAGGCATCACCGCGGTGCCCTGGGAAGGGCCGCCGCCGGTGGACACCCGGGGCTTCATGTCCATCGTCATGGGCGCGGCCACGGACCCCAACCTGGCCACCGCCGGCGGCACCATTTTCGGCAACCAGAATTATTTCATGATCTCCCGGGACTTCTGCAACCTTACTTCCCGCCTGGGCTTCCATTTTTCCACGGTGGAGGCCCTGGTGGGGGACCAGCCTTTTGCCAACTACATCCGCTTCGCCTTCAAGGGCGGGGCCGCGGATTATCCCCGCCGGATACTGCGGGCCAGGTTCGTGGGGGACATCCTGGAGAGGTATCATTTCAAGGTGGACGTCAAGGAAGACGCCCTCTTCGCCCGCCTGGAGGGGGAAGACCAGGACTACATGCTGTCCAGACTGCGCCTCCTGGGATACGTCACCATCCATACCCGGCAGTTGGACATGATCATGCTCAACGAGGCGGACGTCGAATACTACCGCGAAAAAATCATCAACGACCTTGATGGGATGCTGCTGCCGGGGCGGGAACAGGGGTTGGCAGGCTAAAGCGGGGGCGCGCCCGGGGCATGGCCATGGAAAGAAAGGGGGACGGACACCCAGGGCCGCCCTCCAAAGACCGGCACCGGGCGTTATCAAGCAATCTAACGGGCGGGATTTCCCACCCCTGGTATTTTGGGAAGACCATTGGATCCCGGGCGGTTGGGGGATCGCCGGGCTGGAGGCGACATGACCTGGGCGCCGTGGTTCTCCTTGGTTAATACGGTTCGATTTGTTAAACTGGCAAGGCGGCTCATACCTAAATCTTGGGGGTGGAGGGAAGACATGGGGCGAAGCAATGGGCGTATCTGCGGCAGGCTGGCACTGGCGGCCTGCCTGGTTTTAGCTCTCATCATGGGAACCGGGCCGGGCGCCCGGGCGGAAAGGAGTCATCCGGTGGTTAAACTGGAAACGAGCAAGGGCGACGTCACCCTGGAGTTGTACCCGGACAAGGCCCCGGCCACAGTGGCCAATTTTCTGCAATACGTCAAAGACGGTTTTTACAACGGCACCATTTTCCACCGGGTCATTGGCGGGTTCATGATCCAGGGCGGGGGTTTTGGCGCCGACATGAACCAGAAGCCCACCCGGGCGCCCATCAAAAACGAAGCGGACAACGGCCTCACCAACGACGCCTACACCATCGCCATGGCCCGGACCATGGACCCCGACTCGGCCACGGCCCAGTTCTTCATCAACGTGAATAACAACCAGGCCCTGAACCACACCGGCAAGACCCCCCAGGGGTGGGGCTACGCCGTATTCGGCAAGGTGATCAAAGGCAAAGAGGTGGTGGACCAAATCAAGGCGGTGGCCACCGCCACCAAAGGCATGCATCAGAACGTGCCGGTGGAGCCGGTCACCATCGTCAAGGCCTCGGTGGTGCAGAAATAGCCTAGTTTCCGCCAGTACCTTTAATAGTGGAGTGTCCCAGGGGTAGTTTTCAATATTTTCGTAGGGGCGCACCTGCGTGTGCGCCCTCAAATAGGGCGGACACATGGGTCCGCCCCTACGGAAGATACTGAATAGTTTTGAAAATAATATCCGGGACACGATACTAGTGGAGTGTTTCATAATTAGCTGGACATAAATTCAGATCCGGAGCGCTGGACTTGGCAGGGTTAAGTCCCCCTTTGAAAAAGGGGGATTTAGGGGGATTTAAAGTGCTTATAAAAATCCCCCCTGACCCCCCTTTAGGAAAGGGGGGTAAAAAAGCCTTCTTTTACGATGTTACCTTAATTATGAAACAGACCACTGGCAGATAGCCCGATGGCTGAGGAGATTTTAATCCGGGACGCGGCCCCGAGTGAATCGACAGCGGTGGAGGAACTGGTGAAAGCCGCCTACCAGGAGTTCAAGCCGCTGCTGCCCGAGTCCGCCTGGGGCAAATGGATGGCATCCATCGAGGCGGCCATCCATTCCGGGGCAGGCCTGTTGGTGGTGGCTGAGGCCCACGGCAAAATCCAGGGGGCGGTGAAATTCTTTCCCGACGCCTCCCAGGCGGCCATGGGCCAATGGCCGCCCGGCGCCGCCTTGATCCGGATCCTGGCCGTCTGGCCCCAGGTTCGAGGCCAGGGCTACGGCACCCTTCTGACCCAGGAATGCCTCCGGCGGGCCCGGGCCCTGAAAATCCCCACCATCTTCCTCTATACCGGCACCTTTATGCTGGCGGCCCGGCATATCTACGAAAAATTGGGGTTCAGGCGGGTGCCGGAATACGACCGGGACCCGGGGCCCATTGCCTACCGGCTGGATTTGTAAGTTATAGCGATTGCCAAAAGTTTTTTCCGTTCTGGCACATGCGCCAAGAACCTAAATCCCCCCTACCCCCCTTTTCCAAAGGGGGGAACTCAGCGGAATTCCTTTGAAAGTCCCCCTTTGAAAAAGGGGGATGTAGGGATAATACTGTTCACTTAAACGCCATGTAGGGGCGGGGTCTCCCCGCCCTGGTATAAGAAGGGCCATTTATTGGGCGGGGAAACCCCGCGCCTACTAAAAATAGAAATTGCCAATGCTTAAATGAACAGCATTGGATTTAGGGGGATTTAAAAACCATCGGAGGGAAGGAATTTTTGGCAAACGCTATGCCCGCCTGTAATGATTCTCTGAATAACTGGCGGCAAGGAACTCCCTTGCCGGTGCGTCAGGCTTGCGGCTCGTCGGGGGGAGGGGCGGGGGGCGCGGCGGGGCCATGGCAGGAACCCCCAAGCGGCGTTAAAAGGCCGAAGAAATTAACAGCATGGGGGTTTGGGGTTAGTTCCCCCCGGTTTGGCTATCCCGGGGCTTGAACCTGAGGGCCGCCGCATTGA
>DASWLF010000280.1:0-2129 GCA_036396255.1 Desulfobaccales bacterium | reverse complement strand
GGCTGGTCCATGTCGTTGTTGGCGCCGTGGCCCAGGACCAGGATGGCGTCCATGGTGGTGCTGCGGGGCACCGCCAGGACCGCCCGGATCTGCCGCTCCGGGACCCAGCTCAGGGTAACAGGGCGAATTTCCATGGTCTCCTCTAAGTAACCGCAGCAGGTTCAGCCCAATCAGAGGTCCAGATTAGCATGAAAATTCCCGGGAGTCTAATGCAAGGCGGCGCTCCGTCTCCATACCGCCTCATCTTCCCCTGACAGGAATTGCATCCGCCTCATCCAGGAGGAGCCGCCACGGCTTCAGGCCCTGCACCTCCGGCCACAGGCCGCCGTCCCGGCAGTCCACCAGATGCTCCCAGCCCCCCAGGTGTGCCACCCGGCCGCCGCGGCCCGCCAGGCGCCGCAGGCGCCGGGCCAGAAACCGTTCCCGCCGCCGGGTCTCGCCATCGTGTGCCGGAAAAAGCCGCTGGGGCGCCCGCAGATATGCCAGCCGGGCCCGGCGGAACTGGGCGGCTACGAAGTCTTCCAGCGACTGGTCGGCCGCCGTGGTTAGCAAGGCCTGGAGGTTCCCCGGGGTGAGCAGCTCCCGGACGTAACGGGGCAGATGCCGCCGGGCCGGCGACCCCAGGTCCAGGGGACGCCAGGGGACGCCGTGGCCCCGGCCCCAATCCTGGGCCGCCTGCACCTCAAAGGGCAGGGCCACCTGGGCGGCCAAACGCCGGATGGCCAGGTGCTCCGAGGCCCCGGCCGGCAGCTCCTGAAGGCCGCGCCCCAGCAGCCGCTGCCAGCGGGACTCCTGGCGCTGGCGGTAACGCAAGGAAAACCGGCTGATCTCCACGGTGATGAGGTCCGGCTGAAGATGCGTCAGCAGCTTTAAGGCCCGCTCGTAACCCCGGGGGTCGCCGTGCACCGTGCCGATGAGGATGAGGCGGGGGGAGAGAAGGTTATTTGAGGGGAATGCCGGGGCAATGGTAGCCACAGGCGTCTCGCCTGTGGTCCCCTGGCCTCGCCTCAAACTCCCCTCCCAACCCCCTGTATAAGGATTAGGATGAAGAACTGAAAACCTCGAACCTGAATCAGTCATTGTTTTGGTGGCACCGGCTTCCAGCCGGTGCTCCTTTTTGCTTTTGTAGCCGCGGGCTTTACCGTGAAAGTCCGGGTGTAGGGGCGGGTTTAAAACCCGCCCCTACAGCGCCTTTCATTGTTGGGGGTGGCCCAAATCGGGTCATGGTTATTTAGCCTGCGCATAGGGCATGCCGTGCCCGCCGGATTATGGCGGCCACAGGCCGCCCTATAAATTCTATGCGTCAGCCGCGGGCTCCTCAATCCTGCACGAACTCCCGGCCTTCCCGCAAGGCCGCTTCCGCCCGGGCCAGCTGCCTCCCCAGATACATGGCATGGTTGACATCCGAGAGGGCCAGGTCCCGGGCGATTTCGTGCTGCAACCGCTCGGCCTTCCGGCCCCGGTACTCCTTCAGGGTGACGTCCTCGAAGCGGTGCTCCACCAAAATTTCTTTGCCGTCCAGGGTCACCCGGAAATAGCCCATGGGGTCCATCTGGACTTTGAAGGGGCGCTTCCCGATAATCAAGAGGGCCCGGTCCAGCTCCTTGGGGTCCAGGCCCAGGGAGTGGCTCAGCACCACGATGGCCCCGGCAGGGAGCCCCACCCTCTCCGCCACCCAGCCCTGGATGGCCATGAGGCCGTAGAGGTTCAGGAGCCAGGCGTCCATGGCGTTGTGGGTCCGGAAGGTGGCGCTCAGCGTCAGTTTGCCCCCGAACCTGCGGAAAAACAGGGAGACCAGGCAGGGGCGGCCCTCCGCCACCGTCAGGTCCCGGCCCGTGTCCCACAGGGCCACGTAAGCCTTGCGGTCCTCCGGGTCTTGCTGCAAGCGCTCGGCGCAGGCCGCCAGGCTGTCCAGGCCGAAGTGCCTTCTCAGGCGGTGCCCGTAATTATAGGTCTCGTCGGGGCGCCTCTCCCCCTTGAGGATGTCCTCCTGGTAGCGCCGCAGCTTCCGAGGATCGAGATTGGCGGCCTGGAGTTTCTCCTGCGGCTCAAACCGGGGTTTTTCCACCACCACCTTGACGTGCTGCAGCTCCAGGCGGTCCCCCTTCTTCAGGGTCACCCGCCGGCCG
>DASWLF010000279.1:0-1646 GCA_036396255.1 Desulfobaccales bacterium | reverse complement strand
GGTTTGATGAGTTCCAGGTACCAATCGCAGAACTCGTGCCAGATGAACTGGTAAAGCACGTTGGCCGCCTGATCGAAGTCGTAGGAATCCAGAGACTTTCGGGTCTCCCGGATGACCTGTTGGAGGCGGCTCATGATCCAGGCCTCCACCGCGGTCAGGGGTTTTTCGTCAGCGTCCGCGCCGCCGGCCGGGGCCGCCGGGTCGAAGCCTTCCAGGTTCATGAACGTGAAGCGGCAGGCGTTCCAGACCTTGTTGGCGAAGTTGCGGTAGCCGGCGATGCGCTCCTCGTTGAGGCGGACGTCCCGGCCCATGGCGGCGAAGGCGGCCAGGGAGAAGCGGAAGGCGTCGGTGCCGTATTTATCCATGAGCTCCAGGGGATCGATGACGTTGCCCTTGGATTTGCTCATTTTTTGGCCTTCCGGGTCCCGCACCAGGGCGTGGATGTAGACCTCCCGGAAGGGGGCGGCCCCCATGAAATGGATGCCCATCATCATCATGCGGGCCACCCAGAAAAACAGGATGTCGAAGGCGGTGACCAGGACGGAGGTGGGGTAAAAAAGCTTGAGTTCCGGGGTCTCGTCGGGCCACCCCAAAGTGGAGAAGGGCCACAGGGCCGAGGAGAACCAGGTGTCCAGGACGTCGGTTTCCTGGACCAGGTCCGCGACCCCGCACACGGTGCAGCTATCCGGGTCTTCCCGGCTGACCATGACCCGGCCGCACTCCTGGCAGGTCCAGGCCGGGATGCGGTGGCCCCACCAGATCTGCCGGGAGATGCACCAGTCCCGGATGTTGGTCAGCCAGTCGAAATAGCTCTTGTCCCAGTTGGCGGGGATGAGTTTGGTGCGGCCCTCTTCCACCGCCTCCATGGCCGCCGCGGCCAGGGTTTTCACCGCCACGAACCATTGCTTGGAGATCAGGGGCTCCACGATGGTCTTGCAGCGGTAGCAGTGGCCCACGGGCACGGTGTAGGGCTCCACCTTGATCAGGAGGCCGTCGCGCTTTAAATCCTTGACAATCTGCTCCCGGCAGACGAAGCGGTCCATGCCCAGGTACTTGCCGGCTTCCGTGGTCATGTGGCCGGTCTCGTTGATGACCTGCACCGCGGGGAGTCCGTGGCGCTGCGCCACCTCGAAGTCGTTGAAATCGTGGGCCGGGGTGATCTTCAGGGCCCCGGTGCCGAACTCCGGGGCCACGTAGGCGTCGGTGATCACCGGGATCCGGCGGCCCAGGACCGGCAGCCGCAAAGTGGCGCCGTGATAGGCCAGGTAGCGCTTGTCCTCCGGGTGCACCGCCACCGCGGTGTCCCCCAGCAGGGTCTCGGGGCGGGTGGTGGCCACGGTGATCCCGTCCGACCCGTCGGCCAGGGGGTACTTGATGTGGTAAAGGTGGCCGTCGTGGGGGTCGTGCTCCACCTCCAGGTCGGCCAACGCCGTCTGGCAGCGGGGGCACCAGTTGATGATGTAGTCCCCCTTGTAGATCAGGCCCTCCTCGTAGAGGCGCACGAAGACTTCCCGCACCGCCCTGGATAAGCCCGCATCCATGGTGAAGCGCTCCCGGCTCCAGTCGCAGGAGCAGCCCAGGCGCTTCAACTGGGTGATGATGTGGCCGCCGGATTCGGCCTTCCACTGCCAGACCCTTTGCACAAA
>DASWLF010000278.1:0-1846 GCA_036396255.1 Desulfobaccales bacterium | reverse complement strand
CATTGCTATATTGTCAAATTCGAATCCTATGAAAGTGCTGCTTACTGTTATATATGTTAGATATAAAAATATTGAGACCTGAAAAAATCTTTTTGATAACTTCCATTGATCGTCCATCCTGATCCCGCATATGGCCCAGATAGCCGCGCCCAGCAGCTGGCACTTTGAAGACCGGGGCCAGGGGCCGCCGCTCTTGCTGCTCCACGGCCTGGGGGCCTCCAGCTTCTCCTGGCGCCACAACCTGGCCCCCCTGGCCCGGCACTTCCGGGTCATCGCCCCGGATCTGCCGCCCCATGGGCGCTCCCCGGCGTCCCTGGAGGCTGATTATACCCTGGAGGCCCTGGCCGCGGCGGTCCTGGGTTTTCTGGACCACCTGGCCATCCCCCGGGCGGCGGTGGCGGGCAACTCCCTGGGGGGCGGCCTGGCCCTGCTGCTGGCCCGGGACCAGCCGGAGCGCATCGCCGCCCTAACGCTCCTGGCTCCCGCCGCGGCCCTGACCCGGGTGCCCTGGCTCTTTTATCCCCTGCGCCTGCCGGTCTTGGGGCTGGCGGCCGCCCAGCTCCTGGGCCCCTGGCTCATCCCCTGGGCCCTGCGCCTGGTCTATCACCGCCGGGAACTGGTCACTCCCCAGGTGGTGGCCGGGTACGCCCTACCCTTCCGGGACCGGCGCCGCCGCCTGGCTTTGCGCCGGCTCTGCCGGCAGCTAAAGATTTTGCCCCTGGGCCAGGTCGAATTGCTCTTACAAAATATCCGGCAGCCGGTAACCATGATTTGGGGGGCTCAAGACCGCATCCTGCCGGCGTCGCAGGCTTTCTGGATCAAGGACCGCCTGCCCCAGGCCGAGTTCCACCTCCTGCCCCAGGTAGGCCACGCCCCTCAGGAGGAGGCCCCGGCCCGGGTGAACAAAATTATCATTGATTTTTTGACCCGTTCATTAAACAATTAACTTGGGGGCAATCCCCTCCCTTCTCGTCGAAGGGAACTCATCGCCACGGGAGGGTTGACGGGCGCTCTAACCCCGCCAAAACCACATGAAGAAAAACATCATTCCTTTTGCCAAGGCGCAACGTTCCGTCAAGGAGGTGGTGGAGCGGTTCTATCAGGAGCTGGACGACATTGAGGAGATCGTCATCATCGCCAAGGACCGGGAAGGCGAGTGGATCTTCGCCAACTCGGAGCTGGAAAACGAGCTGGAATGGATCGGCAGCCTCTATAAATTCATCAACAAGGCCATCCTGGAAGACGGGGAGGAATTTTAGGCTAGTTCGGGAATCCCGGCAGCCGGGCCACCCCGCCCGGACGAACCGGCGGCTGACTTTCTGCGGGGCATTGCGGCAGCGACTAGAAACCACCTCTGCCAGCTAAAATGGAAAAATTTTTGTGGCGGGGCCCCTGCGCCCCGCCTCAGTTTTTGCCAGCCAGTGATGCCGTGGGTGCGGCCGTGGAGGTTGCCCGCCCTGGGAGGGCGGCGGCTAATCCGGCTGCGCAGCCCTTTTAGAAACTGAACTGCCGCTCCTGGTCCGTCACCGGCCCCAGGAGGGTCAAAGCCCAGCTTTCCGGCCGGCACATCTCCCGGGCCAGTTCCATAATCTCCTGGCCGGTGACCTTCATCAACCCGGCGACAATATCCGCCATAGGAATGTAGTGGCCGAAGTGAATCTCGTTTTTGGCCAGGCGCATCATCAGATGGTCGCAGTCCTCCGCAGCCAGCCAGATGGAGCCCCGCACATAATCCCGGGCCGCTTCCAGCTCCGAGGCCAGGACCGGCTCCGCCGCTATTTTCTTGAGCTCGCCGCCCAGGGCCGCCAGCAAGGCCTCCAGGTTCTGGGGAGTAACCCCCGCCGAG
>DASWLF010000277.1:0-7476 GCA_036396255.1 Desulfobaccales bacterium | reverse complement strand
CGCCAGAGAGCCGGCCACGTGGGGCAGAGCCACGTTGACCACCGTGGTGTCCACGATCTCCATGAAGGTGCCGGCCATCACCGCAATGGTGATGAGCCACTTGTTGACGGCCACCGGCTCCTGATTCGGGGGAGAGGTCATGTGCTAGTGGTATGTTTCAGGAATACCTTGCATTAAGAAGTTGATTTTTTCCCTCCCCCTTGATGGGGGAGGGTCAGGGTGGGGGTGATTCGGTAGGGGCGGTTCGCGAACCGCCCCTACACCCCCTCCCCCTAACCCCCTCCCACCAGGGGAGGGGGAGATTTCAGGCAAAAAATTAGCAAAGGTACCGGCGGAACACAACACCAGTGCGTTCCCTGGGGAGGCTGCGGCACGTCTGCGGGGAGGACAAGGTTTGGGGGCGCGGCGAGCCGCCCTTTTCCTGTTTGCCCTCATCAGACGCGGCAACTTCCGCGGCGCCTGGGGGGCGGGGCCCCCCTACATTTAATTATTTCCCGGGGGGGCCGCGGAACCCGGGGCTTCGTGCCGCTCCCGGGGGTAAGCCGCCTCCAGGGGAGAGAGCAAGCGCTTGCCGGTATGCTCCTGCGTGTCGATGGTGACCGTGGTGGACATGCCCAGGCGCAGGGGCTGGTTCTCGGGGAAAGGCGGCAACAGCGCAATTTTTACCGGAACGCGTTGCACCACCTTCACCCAGTTGCCGGTGGCGTTCTCCGGAGGCAGCAGGGAGAACGCGGAACCGGTGCCGGCCATGATGGAATCCACCCTTCCGGCGAATTTGACCCCCGGATAGGTATCCACGCGGACCGTGGCGGGCTGGCCCAGGTAAACGTTGGTAAGCTGGGTCTCCTTGTAATTGGCTTGAATCCAAATCTGGGAGAAGTCCAGGGGAACCAGCATCATCAAAGGCTGGCCCGGCTGCACCCAGTTGCCCACCTCCACCTGCCTCTTGGTAACAAAGCCGTTAGTCTTGGCGGTTATCCGGGTGTAGGCCAGGTTGAGGCGGGCCTGCTCCAGCTTCGCCTTGGCCTCTTTGAGGGCCGGCTGCTCTTCCAGGGGGATGTCGGGGGAGCCGCCGATGGCGGCCAGGGTTTCCTTCAGTTCCCGCTGCGCCTTGTGCAGCTCGGCCTCATCCACCCGGTAGCGGGTATTCACCCGGTCCAGGGTCTGTTTGGGGATGGTGCGGCGCTCGTACAAACCGGTATAACGGCCCTTATCAAGACCGGCCATTTTAAAATTGGCCTCCGCCTGGGTCACTTTGGTTTTGGCGGTGGCCACCTTGACGTATTTTTCGTCCCATTCCTGGCGCAGGCGCCCGAGGTGGCCGGCGGCCTGGGCCACCGCAGCCTCGTAGTCCTGGGGCTCCAGGGTGGCCAGGACCTGGCCGGCCCTGACCTGCTGGTTATCGTCCACCAGCACCTGGGCCACCCTGCCCGGCACCCGGGCCGAGATGACCCCCACATAGCCGGAGACGTAGGCATCGTCGGTGCTGATAAAGATGTGGATGTAAATCCAGTAAGCGACTCCGGCCCCGATGAGCAGGAGGACCAGCAGCACCAAGCTTATCCGAACCGCGGTCTTACGGAGCATGGCTGGGTTTTTCCTGGGGGAGCAGTTCGTTGACGGCCCCGATGGACCACAGCAACTGGGCCTTGGCCATCTGATGGTCATAGAGGGCGGTATAGTAGTTGACCCGGGTTCTGGTGAGCAGGGTGTCGGCGTCGATGACGTCGGTGGCGGTGCCCACGTTTTCCTTGTAGCGCTCCTCATTGAGGCGCAGGTTTTCCTCCCCCTGGGTCACGGCTTTTTCCGTGGTCCGGATGCGGTCTGCGGTCTCCTGCACTTTCAGGTAGGCGTTCTGCACGTCCAGGCGCACCTGGTCGTTCAAGTCCTTGTGCTGCTCCTGGAGTTGTTCCACCTTAAGCCTGGCCTGGGCTACCTGGGCCTTGGTATCCAACCCGGAGAAGATGTTCCAGGTCATGCCGAAGATGATGAACCATTGATTGTCGTGCACCATGATATCGTTTTTCTGGTAGTTGAGCCCGCCCTGGGCGCTAAATCTGGGGAAATATTGGGCCCGGGTCTGGACCACCACTTTTTCCTGCTGGGTGATGCGGTCCGTGGAGGCCTTGAGGTCGCTGCGCTGCTTCAAGGCCACCTCGGTGGCTTCCTCCAGCACCCAGGATTTGACCACGATCTTCTCATCCTTCAGCACCGTGGGCGCGGACACGGGCAGGGTCAGAACCTTGTTCAGGGCCGACCTGATGTCGATGAAGTCGGTTTTGGCCACGATGAGCCTTTGTTCCGCATCCGCCAGGGAGACCTCGGCCTGCAACACGTCGTTGTAAGTGACCACCCCGAACTCGTACTGGTCCCGGGCAATCTTCAGGTGCGCCTTCAGATCAAAAACTTCCTGCTCCGCCACCACCACCATTTTCTGGGCCCGCAAGGTTTTGAAGTAGCCCTGGGAAACCGTCAGAAAGATGTTGTCCCGGGTCTGGGCCGTGTCCAGGATGCTGGCGGCCTTTCCCAAAACCGCGGCCTGGTACCGGGAAGGCGTGCCCCAGAAGTCGAAGAGCAACTGGTCCACGGTGGTCTGGCTGCTCCAGAAGTTGCGGTTGGTCTGGGGGAAGGCCCCACCACCGGGGTTGCCGGCGATCCCGCCGCCGATTTTCATCTTTAACGGATCATCAAAAATGGTTTGGCTCACCTGGGATTTGACCTGGGGCAGCAGCCCGGACCGGGCCCGCACCACCTCTTCGCCGGCGATGAGGGACTGCAACCGGCTCACCTGCAGGGTGGGGTTGGCCTTCCAGGCCAGGCGCAAGGCTTCCTTCAGGTCCAGGGTGGGCGGGGCTTCGGCCGCGCCGCCGACTGCCGCGGTGAGGCTCCAGGTTAACAACCCTAACAGCACCAGGCGCCAGGGACTTCCGGATTTCATACGGTGGCCCCCGCTGCGGAGGACTGGGGTTGCCGGGTCAAACCCGAGGAGAGCAGGTGCAGCAGGACCGGCAAGGCCTCTTTCACCGCCTTTTCCGGTCCTTCCGTCATCTGATAATAGCCCACCGCCCGCACCATGCCCCGCAGCAAGAAAGTCAGGAGCCGGGGGTTGGCCGGGATAAACTGGCCCGACTCAATGCCTTCGGCAAACAACCGGGTAACCAGGGTGACAAATCTCTCTTCCATCTTTTGCAGGTGCAGCCAGTAGCCTTTAGCCGTATCCTGCCCACCCCGCAACAAATCCCGGGCGTAGGCGGGGAACAAGGCCCTCTCCCGCATCAGATAATCCAGCAGCAGCGACGCCACCTGCTTGATCTTTTCCGAGGGAGAGCCCGGGGCCGCCACAATGGCCTCGATATCCGCCAGCATATGTTCCCCCACCTGGGTGATGAGGGCCTGGATCAGTTCGTCCTTGCTCTGGAAATAGAGGTAAACGGTGCCCTTGGCCACCCCCGCGGCCGCGGCGATCTCCTCCATGGTGGCCGCCTCCGGGCCGTGCCGCTCCATCACCCGGCGGGCCGCGGCCAGGATCTCCTGGGTGCGGAACGCGGTCACCATCTCTTTTTTGGTGGGTCTGGTTGCAAGAGTCATAATGACCATCGAGTCATTAAAATGACTTTATAGTCAATACTGGGGTTTCTTCCGGTTGTCAAGAAAAACTTGCAAACCCACGTTACCGTGTTTAGACTCAATAATATCTAAGATAATACCGGAGGCGAAGATGCACCGTCGGGATTTCCTCAAGCATCTGGCGGCCTTGGGCCTGGTGGCCGGGGCCGGGCGGATGTTGGTGCTACCGGAGGAACTTTGGGCCATGGCGCCCAAGGAGACGCCTCAGCCCCTCCTGGCCAAGGCCCAGGGCACCAATTACGCCAACCTGGTGGGGGACACCATCCAGGCCCTGGGCGGCATGAAAAAATTCGTCAACCCCGGGGAAGTGGTGGTGGTCAAACCCAACATGGCCTGGGACCGACCCCCGGAAATGGCGGCCAATGCCCACCCGGCGGTGGTGCGCCAGGTGGTGGCCCTCTGTCTGGAAGCCGGGGCCAAACAGGTGAAGGTGCTGGACCACACCTGCCACGACGCCCGCAAGTCTTACGCCAACTCCGGCATCAAGGCGGCGGTGGAGGGCCTCAAGGACCCCCGGGCGGTGGTGGAGTACGTGGATGACCGCCGCTTCGTGGAACTCAACGTGGAAAAGGCCCGGGCCCTGAAGAAGTGGTACTTTTATAAGGACATCCTGGAAGCCGACCGTTTCATCAACATCCCGGTGGCCAAGAACCACTCCGAATCCCGGCTCACCATGTGCCTGAAGAACATGATGGGGGCCATCGGCGGCTGGCGGGGCCGCATCCACGTGGGGTTGCACCAGAACATCGCCGACATGAACCTGATCCTGCGGCCCGATTTGCACGTCCTGGACGCCACCCGCATCATGCTCCGGAACGGCCCCTCGGGAGGCCGGCTGGAGGACGTGGAGGTGCGGAATCTGGTCTTCGCCGGCACCGACCCCGTGGCCCTGGACGCTTACGGCACCACCCTATTCGGCCTCATGCCCGCGGATATCGGTCACATCGTCAAGGCCCACCAGGCCGGCCGGGGGGAAATGGACCTGAGCAAGATCCAAGTCCTCTCCGCTTAAATGGCAGAAAATAAATTGGTACTCCCCGGTGCAAAGAGATGGCGTCAACTAACCTAGACCTGGAGCGGCGGGAATTTCTGAAAAGGCTGGCGGCCCTGGGGTTGGCGGCCGGGGCCGGTTCCCTCCTGACCTTGCCCCTGGAGCTGTGGGCCATGGCGCCCCTGGAGGCGGCTCCCCCCGTAGTGGCCCGGGCCCAGGGCATCAATTACGCCAACCTGGTGGGAGACGCCATCCAGGCCCTGGGCGGCATGAAAAAGTTCGTCAACCCCGGGGAAGTGGTGGTGGTCAAACCCAACATGGCCTTCGACCGTCCCCCGGAGCTGGGCGCCAACGTGCACCCCGCGGTGGTGCGCCAGGTAGTGGAACTCTGTCTGGAAGCCGGGGCCAAACAGGTGAAGGTCTTCGACCACCCCACCTATGAGCCCCGCAAGTCCTACAAAATCTCGGGGATTGAAGCTGCGGTGAGAGGTATCCGGGACCCCCGGGTGTCTCTGGAATTTGTGGACGAACGACGTTTCGTGGCGGTGCAGGCGGAAAAGGCCAGGACCCTGAAAACCTGGCACTACTACCGGGACGTCCTGGAGGCGGACCGCTTCATCAACCTGGCGGTGGCCAAGCACCACTCGTCCGCCGGCCTCACCATGTGTCTCAAAAACATGATGGGGGCCATCGGCGGCAACCGCCGGGCCCTGCATGTCAAACTTGACCAGAACATCGCCGACATGAACCTGATCCTGCGGCCCGATTTGCACGTCCTGGACGCCACCCGCATCATGGTCAAAAACGGCCCCTCGGGGGGCCGGCTGGAGGACGTGGAGGTGCGGAATCTGGTCTTCGCCGGCACCGACCCCGTGGCCCTGGACGCCTACGGCACCACCCTCTTCGGCCTCAAGCCCGCGGATATCGGTCACATCGTCAAGGCCCACCAGGCCGGCCGGGGGGAAATGGACCTGAGCCGAATCAAGGTCCTGGGGGCTTAAGTTGAGAGCTTTGAAAAACAGGCCCTGACTGCGACATATCAGGGACCCTTGGCTAAGAGCAAAATATAGAACCGCCGCCCTCGGCGGTTCTTAAGCCGGCGAGGACGCCGGCTCTACATTGTGACAAATGCCCCCGGCATTTGATAAATATGATAAAATTATCCAAGGGCACGGCGTGCCGTGCCCTTTCCAACTATTTGGCGCGGGGTCGCGCCTTATTGTTTGATTAAGACCATGGATACCAAAACCTTGCCGCTGACCAACCGCACCTGGGTGCGCCTGCGGCGCTTTTCCCAGATCCTGTTTTTCGCCCTGTTCCTTTTGCTGTTTCTCCAGGCCGAATACGTGGGCCAGGAGACCCTGGCATGGCCCGTGGACCTGTTCTTCCGCTTCGACCCCCTGGTTCTGGCGGCCCACCTCATCACCTTCAGCCCCTTGGTGGCCGCCCTGCTGTGGTCCCTCCTCTTTGTGGCCCTGACCCTGGTGCTGGGCCGCTTTTTTTGCGGCTGGGTCTGCCCCATGGGCACCGCCCTGGACGGGTTCCGCCGGCTGCTGTTCACTCCCCGCCCCGACCGGGGGCTGGCGGGGCGCTGGCGCCGGGGCAAGTATTATCTGCTCATCGCCTTGCTGGTCGGGGCCGTCTTTTCCCTCAACCTGGTGGGGCTGTTTGACCCCCTGTCCTTGCTTTACCGCTCCCTGACCATCGTCTTCTACCCGGCCTTCGGTTACGGGGTGGAGAAGGCGGGGCTGGTGCTCTACCGCCTGGGCCCGCCCGTCACCTACTTCAGTGAACCGGTCTACCAGTTCTTCAAGGCCACCCTGCTGCCTTTCCGGCTCCTGGTCTACCTGCTGCCGTTCCTGACCCTGCTGCTGTTCGCCCTGGCGGTGGCCGCGGAACGGCTGGACCGGCGCTTCTGGTGCCGGGCCCTGTGCCCTTTGGGGGCGGTGTACGGCCTTTTGGCCCGCTTTTCCCTACTCCGGCGGCGCCCCACGGCCCTGTGCCCCGACTGCGGCGACTGCATCGAGATTTGCAAAATGGCGGCCTTCGCCCCGGGAAAGCCGGCCCGCCAGATGAGTTCCGAATGCCAGCTCTGCCTCCGGTGCCTGGAGGGGTGCCAGAAGGAGGACCGGGTGACCTTCACCTGGCGGTCCAAGGCGCCCCGGGCCCCCCTGGACCTGGGCCGGCGCCAGGTGGTCACCGCGCTGGTGGCCGGGGTGGCGGCGGTGCCCTTGCTGCGCCTGGGGTCCCTGGCCCGGCGGCCGGAGGAATTCCTCATCCGGCCCCCCGGGGCCCAGAATGAGGCGGAACTTCTGTCCCGCTGCGTGCGCTGCGGTGAGTGCATGAAGGTCTGCATCACCAACGGCATCCAGCCGGTGCTGTGGGAAGCGGGCCTGGAGGGCATCTACACCCCCAGACTGGTGCCCCGCCTGGGCTACTGCACGTACTCCTGCAACCTGTGCGGCCAGGTCTGCCCCACCGGCGCCATCCCCAACCTGCCGCTTCCGGTGAAACAGGCCGCCACCCTGGGCACCGCCTTCATCGACCGGGCCCGCTGCATCCCTTATACCGAAGGGACCGATTGCCTGGTGTGCGAAGAGCACTGCCCGGTCTCGCCCAAGGCCATCACTTTTTTGGAGCAGGAAACCGTGGACCTCCAGGGGGAACGGGTCAGGATCAAACTGCCCATAATCAACGTGGATACCTGCATCGGCTGCGGCCACTGCGAACACGTCTGCCCCGTGGGCGGCGCCGCCGCGGTGCGGGTGAAGCGGTCCCTTAGAGTGGAGATGTGAGGACAGTGAGCAGTGAGAAGTGAGCAGTGAGCAGCTTTAGTATGGATACTCAAATATGAGAGG
>DASWLF010000276.1:0-1757 GCA_036396255.1 Desulfobaccales bacterium | reverse complement strand
GGCCAGGGGCCGACGGCCCCTGCCCTCCCCCCAAGCCCCCCTCCCAACCCCCATAAGCATCGCCTGGGAAGGCGGGGCCTGCGGCCCCGACTTCCCAGGCTAATAAAGTAGCTTAAGGGATTGGGGGCGGGGGTGTGGGGGAGGGGGTAAGGGCGTGTGCCCTTAGTCCCCTCCCCCACAACTCCACTACTCAATATTTATAAATCAAATCAATATCCGCGGCGACGAAGCCTTTATCGCCTTCGGTGAGGGTGAACTCAAAGATATAGTCCCGGCTGGGGAGGTGTTCCGGGTTGACTCCGGGCGGCAGGTCTTTTTCCATGAAGAACACCGAGGTATAGGGGGATTCTTCCAGGCGGGTGTCGGTGATCCAGACCTTGCCGAAGCTGTGCATAAACCGGAAAAAGCCGTAGGACCGGTCCAGGAAGTACTTGGTGCACACCCCCCGGACCCGGCTGCCGGTCTCGCCCCAGGGGGGCGCCCCGGCGTGGGGCGGGGTGGTGGGCAGGAGCCCGGGAATCAGGAAGCCCGGGACAAACAGGTCCACTTCCCGGCGCAGGCGGGCCGAAACATTGGCAAATGCCACCAGCTCCACCCGGCAGCCCTTATTCTGCACCATGGTGACCACGCTGCAAAAATCGCCGTCACCGGTGAACAGGTAGATCAGATCCAGGCGGTCCGACTGGGAAACGATGTCCAGACCCATTTCCATGTCCAGGTTGGCCTTGCCGTAGGTGCGGCCGGAATCGTCGGTGTACCACCGGATGGCCTTCTCCACCGCTTTGAACCCCAAATCCCGCAGGGTGAGAATGAAGTTCAGGGTATTTTTGTAATTGGGATCGGAGATGGCCCGTTCTTCGTCGATGGCCACGTAGGCGTTGAGGCGCATGACTTCGTCGCCGTCCCGGGCGGCGAACCGGCGGATGACTTCGTAGCGCATGCCGTAGCCGCCGTTGCGCATGATATTCATGGAATCTACATAAACTCCGACTCTGCGGTTGGACATAATAATCGGGCTCCTTTCACTGCCTTGACTAGTATCTTCCGGAAACATAGGCTCCCCTTACTCTGGGAGGGGGGCGGGGGGCAGCGGCAGACAGGGCCCGCCTTTCTGCCAAAGCCACCTCCCCCTGGTCAGGGAGACTCAGGGAAATTTTCGGTGGGCCCGGGCCGTCTATCTACTCCCGGTGCCTCGAAACCCGCTGGCTTTCAAGGGAAGGGGCGGCATCCCTAGTATCCCCGCCCCCAGGGCCCTTCGGTCCCGGGCTGCGGCGGGGCAAAACCATTCTCTTCGGAAAGCCAACCGCCCGGGCTGCACCGCGCCGTTAACCATGAAAGTTTAGAGAAAAAAAGGGCAGGCTGCAAGCTAGTTCCTCCAGAGTATCGGAAAACCGCGTTATTCTCCCCAAGCTTCTTTTCCATCGGTTGCATCAAGGTTGCGCCTGACCGGCGGCCTGGCCTCCCCTGCCAACCATTAATACTGATTAGCAGTCAATTAGTGGCACAGGCGTCTCGCCTGTGCCGCGCCGGCTAAAGCCTGCGGCTACAGGAAACGCCCATTTGCATGCAACTCCGTATTAGAACTTTGATGATAAACCGCGGTTAGGATAGAATGCCTGGAAGAAGGGCAGGAAGATGCGGGAAGTCTGGCGCATGTGGAATTACTCCACCATGGTGGTCCTGACGGTGCTCACCGCGGGGAGCTTTGCCGCCATCCTCATTCCCTTCAAGGGCATCCCGCTGATTCCGGGCATCAC
>DASWLF010000275.1:0-11125 GCA_036396255.1 Desulfobaccales bacterium | reverse complement strand
TTGCTGAAATATCCGCCAGTGAGGTCGCTGACTTTTTTGGAGAGTCAGAGGCATCAAGAAGCATTGTTCAAGGCACATCTTAAGCAGAAAAAAAGACCTTAAAGATTAAATCCCTCCATTCTCCCGGGCGTTATCCGACCTGCAGGCCAAAGAACCGGAAGTTTGATAACGTGACATTCGGGCCGAAGTGATGATGAGGATGATTCTGATGGAATAAGGGATAAAAAAAAATCCTGCCCAGTACTTGCATTGAGGCAGGGCGAAAAAAATAATTAGAACTTTTTACCCCTAAGGGTTCTTGCTTTTGAGGGATAACCATCTAATATGACAGGCGAGAAATGATTTTTGGCCTACTAATGGCAAGCTCCTTGATCAATAAAGTTGGGGCCGGGACTCGCCTCACATAGTCATGTTAAAAATTACTTGACAAATATATTACAAGTATTATGGTAGCATGCATAGCAGTGGATTTTAAGGTTCATTACCGTAGTTAAGTTTAGTTCTAGAGAGGTGGAAAAAAAGGGGGATAAGGGGGGATACTGTTGTGAATACCAAGGCAGCCAAGTGGGGGTGGTTGCTGTTGGGGTTAGTCCTGGTGCTGGGGGAAGCGCACCAGGCCCAGGCCGCGGACCTGCTGGAACGGGTCGTCAAGAACCAGGAAATCAAGCAGGTGTTGCGCCTCCGGGTGGGACACTCCAAAGTACTACGCACTCCTTTTGCCATCACGCGCATCTCCATGGCCGATCCTGAGATCGCGGACATCATCCTCATTTCCGAAAAAGAAATCTACGTCAACGCCCTGGCGCCGGGGGTAACCAACCTCAGCATCTGGGGCAAGAGCCGCTTCACCACGACCACGGTGACGGTGGAAGCCGACGTCACCCTGCTGAAGGAAAAACTCCACCAGATCCTGCCCAAGGAGAAGATCGGGGTGGAGGCCGCGGGGGACTCCGTGGTGCTCAGCGGCGAGGTCTCGGGCCCCGTGGCCCAGGAGACCGCGGTCTCCCTGGCCCTGCCCTTTGCGGGGGGCAAGAAGGAGAAGGTGGTGAATCTCCTGCACGTGGGCGGGGTGCAGCAGGTGATGCTGGAGGTGCGGGTGGCGGAGATCAGCCGCAGCGTCCTGGATCGCATCGGCATTAACGCCAACGTGTTAACCCGCAGCGGTGAGTTCGGGGTGAGCCAGATCAACCAACTGGCCTCCGTCACCGACCTGGCGCGGGTTTTTGGGGCCACCACCTTCACCCAGATCATGAGCCCCAACATCACGGCCCTTGCGGGCATCACTGGGTCGGGGGCCCTATGGACCCTGTTTTTCGACCTCCTGAAGCAGCAAGGCCTGGGCCGGCTGCTGGCGGAGCCCAATCTGGTGACCACCAGCGGCCAGGAGGCCAACTTCCTGGCCGGCGGCGAGTTTCCGGTGCCGGTGCCCCAGAGCGGCGTGGGCGGGGGCAGCACTATCACCATCGAGTGGAAGAAGTTCGGGGTGGGGCTCAACTTCACCCCCACGGTGCTGGACGGCGGCAAGATCTCCATGCGGGTGAACCCCGAGGTCTCGGAGCTGGACCCCACCACGGGGGTGGTCATCCAGAATTTCAATGTGCCGGGCCTGCGGGTGCGGCGCGTGTCCACCAACGTGGAGGTGAAAGACGGCCAGACCTTCGCGGTCGCCGGGCTGCTCTCGGACAGCCACCGGAACGTGATCAACAAGTTCCCGTTGCTGGGCGACATCCCCATCCTGGGGACCCTGTTCCGCTCCTCCAGCTACCAGAAAAACGAAACGGAGCTGGTGGTGCTGGTGATCCCGCACCTGGTGAAGCCCATGGCCCCGGGGGCGGTCCGGCTGCCCACCGACAAGCACGTGGAGCCCACCGACTATGAAAAGTACCTGCTGGGCTATCTCCAGGGCCGCCCGCGGCCGACCACGGGGGCGCCGCCCCCGGCCGCCGGGCCGCTGCCCCTGGGGTTCGGACCCCAGGCGGTGGAATAAGGGTGGGGGGGAGATGAAAATGGAACCTTGCATTGCCCGGATAGAGGTCCAGATGGAAACCGCAAACCGGAAACCGGAAACCGCAAACCGCATTATAAGGGGTCTTCTGTGCCTGGGGGCGGTGGCCCTGCTGGGCCTCGTCAGCTGCGCCGCCCCCACCACCATAGAGCAGGACTACGGCCGCTCGGTGCGCAACAACCAGGCCCAGCAGGTGGTCAATCCTCGGGCGGCCCTGGACCCCAGCCCGGCGGTGGGGCTGTCGCCCACCGCCGCGGCCTACCAAATGGAGCGCTACAACAAGAGCTTCAAGGGCGAGGAAAAGAAGGGTCTGGAAATGAAGTTGACCACCCCAACTTACTGATTCTGGGCACGGGGTTACGGGGGATTAACTTGATGCATCCGGAGAGCTTAACCAGGGGGGAGAGTTATGTTCGGCTGGTGCAAACAAAAGGTGGTAGGGGTTCCAAGATGGGGGCCGGCGCGAGGACGGCCCGCCCTCTCCTTGGCGGTTGACCGGGGTTTTTCGGGGGCTTTCCGCCCGTTCGTCCGTTCGCCATTAGCCATGGCTTTAGGAGCCGTGGCGATCCTGGCAGCCTTGCTGGCGACGGGGGCCGGCTGCAACACTTCCCACTTGGCCGGGGGCCCCATGGACCGCAACGATATTTTCTCCAGCAAAATCCGTCCGGCTTCCGGGGATACTTCCAGGCTGCTGCGCAATGCCCATTATTTCAAGCTGATGGGACAGCCGCAGCTGGCCCTGAAGGAACTGGAAGAAGCTCATGTACTGGACCCGGACAACCTCAAGGTGGTGGATACCCTGGCCCATTGTTACGAAGAGCTGGGGCAATTCGACCGGGCCCAGAAGCTCTACCAGGAGGCCCTGAAGCGGCATGAGGCCAATGCCGCCCTGAACAATAACCTGTGTTTTTCCTACTATCTGTCGGGGCGCTGGGAACAGGCGGAAGCCTGCTACCGGCAACTCCTGGCCAGAGACCCCGGCAACCACGCCGCCCGGAACAATCTGGGGCTGTTGTATTGCCGCACGGGCAAGCCAGAAGAAGCGCGGCGCCTCTGGCGGGAGGCGGAAGGGGAAGCCGCGGCGGATAAGAAAGTGAATCAAGCCCTGGCGGCCTTGGGGATGAGCGTTCCCGCCGCTTATGCCCAATCTGACGAGGCGGCGCCGGCTAAGGGAAAGCCGGTGGAGACGCCGGCCAAGGAGAAGGCCCAGGCCAAAACGGGGCAGCCCGGGCCGGTGGCCGGAGTTCAGGCTCCCTCACCCGGCGGCGGCAGATTGGCAAGGCGGACTGAAATCGCCGCCCAGCCCGCAGAGGCGCCCCCTGCCGCAACCTCACAGGCTGCCCCGGTGGCACGCAGGCCCGTGGTCGAGACCGTGAAGAAGGAGCAGGCAACGGCGCCAAAGGCGACCCAAACTGCCGCGGTGGGGTCCAGGCCGGTGGCCGAGACCGAGACTGTGAAGAAAGAGCAGGCAACAGCGCCAAAGGTGACCCAACCTGCCGCGGTGGCGCCCAAGCCCGTGGCCGAGATCGAGACCGTCTGGCAAGGCCAGGCAGCGGTGCCAGAGGCGATCCAGGCTGCCGCGGTGATGCCCAAGCCGGTGGCCGAGACCGTGAAGAAAGAACAGGCCGCGGCGCCAGAGGCGACCCAGCCTGCCGCGGTGCCAAAGACCGGCCATACTCCCACCAATCCGGCACCCGAGGGCCCAAATTACCTTACCTGCCAGGAACTGGTGGGAACGGCCATCGAGGTACGCAACGGCGCCGGCACCCGGTTCCTGGCGCGTCGGACCCGGTCTATGCTGACCCAGGAAGGCTTTACGGTGAAGCAGATCGGCAACCACGTGGATTTCGGGGCGAAAAAGACCCTGATCTATTACCGGCCGGGAGCCGAACGGGTGGCCCGGTTCCTAAGCAGAGATTTTTTCCCCACCGCCAAGGCGGAGCAGAAGCGAAAGCTTCGTAAGGGGGTGCAAGTCAAGGTAGTCTTGGGACACGATTTCGTGAAACGCCCCGACCTGATGGCCCAATTGGCAAGGGGAAGCAAATAATTATGCCGCACAAGAAAGTCAGGCCGCTGCTTGCCGCGGCCTTGGCCCTGGTCCTGCCGCTCTTGTTGAGTCAATGCGCCGGGAAGCAGACCGCGGTGCGCTCATTTTCGGAGAAGGAAATCGCCAAGCTGCAGGATGTTTATTCGCCCGATTACAGTAAGAGAATGCCTCGGACGGACCAGAAGACCCTCCCCCCAGACCGCCTGGAGGCGTTGGGGGAGGTTGCCTTGCAAAACCGCGATTATGAGAGTTCCTTAGTCACCTTTCTGCAAATCCTGCAAAAGGACCCTCAGCGCTATGACCTGCGCTACAAAGTGGGGGTGATCTTTCTCCTGACGGGGCAACTGGAAGCGGCCAAGCAGGAGCTGGCCAGGGTCCTGGTGGCCCAGCCGGAAATGGTGAAGGCCCATGAGGCCCTGGGCCTGGTCCACCTGGAGGAGAAAAACTATTCCCTGGCCATCGATGAGTTCCAGTTGGTGTTGTCCCGGGAACCTAACCAGGCCAAGAGCCGGCACCTGCTGGGGGTGGCCTTCCTGGAGGGGGGGCGGCCGGAAAAGGCCGTCAACGAACTCAAGCGGGCCGCAGCCTTGGACCCGGGCCAGGTGTCAACCCTGGTATCCCTGGGGCAGGCTTTCATGAAGCTGAAGAAATACCAGGACGCCGTCGACTGTTTCAAGAAAGGGCAGGCTCTGGCCCCCCAGGACCCAAAAGTGAACTATGAGCTGGGGATGACCCTGGCAGCCCAGAAGCGCTATCCCGAGGCGCTGGAAGCCTTTATCAAGGCTGGGGACGAAGCCCAGGCTTACAACAACATCGGGGTCCACTATTTTGGGGAAGGCCGCTACGAAGAAGCGGCCAAATGCTTCCAAAAGGCCATTGAGCTGAGACCCACTTTTTATCAGGAAGCCAGAAACAATCTGCAAAGGGCCCTGGAAAAGCTCCACCAGTCCCGGAAGGGTGACGGCTAGCAAGTCGGGGAAAATAAAGTGGCAGAGAAAGACAGGGGGGTTCCGGAACCCTCCTGTTTTTTTTGGTTTCGGAATTACTGGGAAGGGGGCGCGCCAACATCATGGGACCCCCGAAATTCTTTAGAATATATTACGGCCATGGTGGCTGCCCCCCAGATTAAGCCCGACGTGGTGGAGATTGAAGCTTAGGGCCCTTCACCACCAAGGCGGCGCCTCAAGCTGGGGATATCGGGGTCATTGGTCGGGATAATTGGCAAATTATCTGACATTTTGCAAAAAGACCTGACATCCTCCTGCCTGTGGAGAGGCCCAGGGGCACTAAAATTTACGTCCTACCGCGGTTTCTGCAAAAATTTCTTTAAGCAATTGCCGCCCCACCAGCGGGGAATTGCCCTGGAAAGAACTGGAAAAGAAGTAGCAAATGCGGCGTTTTTACCCATAACTATAAAAAGATAGTCAAAACAAGGTAATAGTCAAAACCAGCTTATCGCCGCGGTAAAAATGTCACAACTGGATGGTTCCCAGCCGGGGGGAGTTTGTGATAATTGCCGCAATCTCCGCCCTTTTCGGAGCCCGGCCCTCTGGGCACATGCTTTGCATAAAAATATGATGGGCCTAGCGGTTTGGGGAGGAGTTAAATGGGTCAATCTCAGCCTCGGGTGCGGTAATGATAGAAAAGTGCAAAACGCTTTTGGTCGCCGAGCGCGAGTGTGAGCTGGTCCAGGGCCTGGACGCCTGGCTGCGGGAGCAAGGCCACCGGCTGAAAACCGCAGATAACATCAAAGACGTCCTCATGACCCTGCAAAACGAAAAGATCAACGTGCTGGTGATGGACGTCCGTCTCCCCGAAGCCATGGGCTACGAGGCCATCTCCATCATCAAGGGGCTGCACCGGAAACTACCCATCATTATCACCGCAGACGAAAACAACCCGGAGCAAGAAAGCCGGATCAGGCAAAAGGGCATTTTTTACTATCACGTCAATTCGTTTGGCATGGATGAACTCATATTAGCCATTTCCAATGCCATGATGCGCTCATCCCAATAATGCTAAAGGGGAGTTCGATGCGATTACAAGAGAAATTGGCTTCCGGCGAGTTTGTGATTCTGGCGGAGATGGAGCCGCCCAAAGGCACGGATGTATCCGCCATGGTGGCCAACGCCGCCAACGTCAAGAGAATGGTGGACGCCTTCATGGTCCCCGAGATGAGCAACGCGGTGATGCGGATGAGTTCTCTGGGGGGTGCGCTCCTGTTGCAAAGCAAGGGTCTGGAAACCGTGATGCAAGTGTGCTGCCGGGACCGCAACCGGCTGGCCCTCCAGGGCGATCTGTTGGCGGCCCAGGCGCTGGGGGTGCCCACGGTGATGGCGGTGGCGGGGGAAGAGATTACCCACGGCGACCACCATCAGGCCAAGGCCGTCAATGACCTGGACCTGCTGGAGCTGCTGGGCGCCATCCAGAGCCTGCAGTCCGGCCGGGACCTGGCCGGGGTGGACCTGAAGGGGGCGCCCCAGTTCCTGGTGGGGTCCACCGTAAAGGTGCCCGGGGGCGGTGCCGCCCTGGAGGCGGAACTGGCGGAGTTGGATAAGAAGATCGCGGCAGGCGCCCGGTTCTTTACCACCCCGCCGGTCTACGACCTGGCGGTCCTGGAGACCTTCCGCAAGAAGGTGGGCCCGCGCCAGGCGGCCATCATCCCCACCGTGTTGCTCCTCAAGTCAGTGGGCATGGCCCGGTACATCAACCGGCACCTGGACCAGATGAAAATTCCGGAGGATTTTATCAACCGCATTAATAAGGCCGCAGATCGGGTCCGGGAATGTGTGCAGATTGCCGCGGAAATCGTCGCAGCTTTGAAAGATAAGGGTTACCACGGCGTGCTCCTTTCCACCATCGGCTGGGAAGACAAGCTTCCCGCGATCCTGGCCGCAGCCGGAGTATGACATTCACTCCTGAAACTCTTCAAGGTACCTAATTATGGCCAAAGAAAAAGACAAAACGGCGCAGAGCGGTGTAAGCGGCGGCAGCGCTGCTGCTCCCACCGGCTCCGTGATGGTAGTGGGCGGCGGCGTGGCCGGCATCCAGGCTTCCCTGGACCTGGCCAACTCCGGTTTCTATGTCCATCTGGTGGAGGCCAAGCCCGCCATCGGCGGCGTCATGGCGCAGCTGGACAAAACCTTCCCCACCAACGACTGCTCCATGTGCATCATTTCGCCCAAGCTGGTGGAATGCGGGCGGCACCTGAACATCGAGATCCACCCCCTCACCGAGGTGGAGGCCATCAGCGGCGAGCCGGGAAATCTTCAGGTCACCCTGAAGAAGGAGCCCCGGTACATCGACCCGGCCAAGTGCACCGGCTGCGGCGAATGCGCCAACGTCTGCCCGGTGACCATGAAAGATGAGTTCAACGAGGGGCTGGCCGAGTGGCACGCGGCTTACCGCCTCTATCCCCAGGCCATCCCCGCAGCCTTCGGCATCAAAAAGCTGGACCGGGCCCCATGCACCATCACCTGCCCGGCGGAGATCAACGTCCAGGGTTACGTGCAGCTCATCAAGATGGGCAAGTACGAGGAAGCCGTCAAGCTCATCATGGAGCGTCTGCCCCTGCCCGGGGTCCTGGGCCGGGTCTGCCCCCATCCCTGCGAGGACAAGTGCCGCCGGGCCGAGATGGACCAGGCGGTGGCCATCTGTTCGTTGAAACGCTTTGCCGCGGACCAGGTGGATTTGGGCACCGTCCCGGTGCCCCTGGTGGAGGCCAGGCCCGAGAAGATCGCCATCGTGGGCTCGGGCCCGGCGGGCCTCACCTGCGCCTACCACCTGGCCCGGCAGGGTTACCGCCCCACCATCTTCGAGGCCCTGCCCAAGGCGGGCGGGATGCTCCGGGTGGGCATCCCGGATTACCGGCTGCCCAAGGACGTGTTGGATCAGGAGATTGACAACATCCTGCGCCTGGGGGTGACGCTGAAGACCAATACCGCCCTGGGCCGGGATTTCACCCTGGACGGGCTCTTTGAGGAGGGCTACCAAGCGGTTTTCCTGGGCATCGGCTGCCACGTGGGCAAACCCCTGGGCATCGCCAATGAAGAGGCCCCGGGGGTGCTCCAGGGGGTGGAGTTCCTGCGGCGCCACAACCTGGGTGAGCCCCAGGAGATCGGCAAAAGCCTGGCGGTGATCGGCGGCGGCAACGTGGCCATCGACGTGGCCTGCACCGCCCGGCGGCTGGGCTCCCAGGTGACCATCGTCTACCGCCGGTCCCGGGAAGAGATGCCGGCCTTTGAGCACGAAATCGAGCAGGCCCTGTGCGAGGGCGTGCAGATTATCTACCTGGCCGCGCCCCTGGAGGTGGTCACCGGCCAGGACGGCAAGGTGGTGGGCCTCATCTGCCAGAAGATGGAGCTGGGCGAGCCCGATGCCTCAGGGCGCCGCCGGCCCGTGCCCATTCCCAATGAGACCTTTGATCTGCCGGTGGACATGCTCGTGCCCGCCATCGGCCAGGAAGCGGCCCAGGGGCCGCTCCAAGACTGCGGCGTCAAGCTCTCCCGCTGGGGCACCATCGAAGTGGATGAAGTGACCTACGAGACCTCACGGCCCGGAGTGTTCGCGGCGGGCGACGTCCACACCGGCCCCTGGATTGCGGTGGAGGCGGTGGGCGGCGGCATCGAGGCGGCGGAATCCATCCACCGGTATCTCAGGGGGTTGGAAATGCGGGAGGGCCGCACCGAGGGGGAGGAAGCCCATAAACGTTGGGCCGCCATTCCCAAGGACGAGGAAGGCCAGCCCCGGGAGGTGATGGCCAGCCTGCCGCCGGACCTTAGCTGCGGCTGTTTCGAGGAGATCGCCAAGGGCTTCACCGAAGAGCAGGCCCAGCGGGAGGCCTCCCGCTGTCTCAACTGCGGGGTGTGCTCCGAGTGCATGCAGTGCGTCATCGCCTGCCAGGCCGGGGCCATCGACCACTTCCAGAAGCCGGAAACCAAGGAAGTGGAAGTGGGGGCGGTCATCCTCTCTCCCGGCTTCCAGGGCTTCGACCCCTGCAAATATGAGTCTTACCATTACGCCAGGTATCCCAACGTGGTGACCTCCCTGGAGTTTGAGCGGATCCTGTCGGCCTCCGGGCCCTTCGGCGGGCACCTGGTGCGGCCTTCGGACCACAAGGAGCCGGTCAAAATCGCCTGGCTCCAGTGCGTGGGCTCCCGGGACGTGAAGCACCACTCCTACTGCTCGTCGGTGTGCTGCATGTACGCCATCAAGGAGGCGGTCATTGCCAAGGAGCACGCGCCCTACGACCTGGACGCCGCCATCTTCTTCATGGACATGCGCACCTTCGGCAAGGACTTCGAGCAATACTACAACCGGGCCAAGGACGAACAGGGGGTGCGGTTCATCCGTTCCCGGGTCCACACCATCGACCCGGCGGAGGATGACAACCTCAAGATCTCTTATACGGATGAGGCCGGCGAGAAGAAGTCGGAAGTCTTCGATATGGTGGTCCTGTCCGTGGGCCTGGAGGTGAGCGAGGCGGCCAAGAGGCTGGCCGGGACCGTGGGGGTCGATTTGAACCGCCACGACTTCGTGGCCACGGACCCCCTGGCGCCGGTGGTCGCCTCCCGGCCCGGGGTCTACGTCTGCGGCGCCATGCAAGGCCCCAAGGACATCCCCGAGTCGGTGATGCAGGCCTCGGCGGCCGCGGGCGCGGTGAGCGCCTCCCTGGGCCAGGTCCGCTGGACCCGGACCCTGACCCGGAAGATCCCGGAGCCCAAGCCGGTCAAACCTGAGGATCAGCCCCGCATCGGGGTCTTCGTCTGCAACTGCGGCATCAACATCGGCGGCATCATCAACGTGCCGGCACTCAGGGATTACGCCGCCACCCTGCCCAACGTGGTGTACGTGGAGGACAACCTCTTCACCTGTTCCCAGGACACCCAGGTCACCATCACCAAGGTCATCGAGGAGCAAAACCTCAACCGCATGGTGGTGGCGGCCTGCACCCCCATCACCCACGAGGCCCTGTTCCGGGAAACCATGATGGACGCCGGCCTGAACAAGTACCTCTTCGAGATGGCCAATATCCGCAACCAGGACTCCTGGGTGCACATGAAGGAGCCGGAGGCGGCCACGGACAAGGCCAAGGACCTGCTGCGCATGGCGGTGGCCCGGGCCTCTCTCTTGAAGCCCCTGGTGGAAAAGCCCCTGACCGTCAACCAGCGGGCCCTGGTCATCGGCGGCGGGGTGGCGGGACTGAATGCCGCCCTGAACCTGGCGGACCAGGGCTTCGAGACCATTGTCCTGGAAAAGGAGGCGGAACTGGGAGGCAACGCCCGGAAGGTCCACCACACCATCGAGGGCATGGACGTTAAGGCCTACCTGGATCGGCTCATCAACCAGGTCAGGACCCACGACAAGATCCAGGTCCTCACCGAGGCCCTGGTGGTGGGCTTCAGCGGCTACAAAGGCAACTTCACCACGGAAGTGTTGGTGGGGCCGGGCATGTACGAGCGCAAGATCGACCACGGGGTCACCGTGGTGGCCACCGGGGCCCACGAGTACCAGCCCCGGGAGTTCGCCTACGGCGAGCACCACCGGGTAATGACCCAGCTGGAGTTGGGGGGCTTGCTGCATCGGAGTCCGGCGGAAGCGGATAAGTGGAACCGGGTGGTCATGATCCAGTGCGTGGGCTCCAGAAACGAAGAGAACCCCAACTGCAGCCGCATCTGCTGCCAGGGGGCGGTGAAATACGCCCTGCAGCTCAAGGACCTCAACCCCGAGATGGACGTGCTCATCCTCTACCGGGATATGCGCACCTACGGCCTCTTGGAGGACTACTACCGGGAGGCCCGGGATAAGGGAGTGCTCTTCTCCCGCTTCGACCCGGAGCGCCTGCCCCAGGTCAATAACGACAACGGCAGGTTGAGCCTCACCTTCGTGGACCACGTCCTGGGCCGCCCCATCAGTATGAACGTGGACGCGGTGGTGTTGAGCGCCGGGGCCCGGGCCACCGACACCGAGGAATTGGCGTCCCTGATGAAACTCCCCCGGAACGCCGGCGGGTTCTTCATCGAAGCCCACGCCAAGCTGCGGCCGGTGGATTTTGCCTCGGAAGGCATCTTCCT
>DASWLF010000274.1:0-1553 GCA_036396255.1 Desulfobaccales bacterium | reverse complement strand
CTCATCGGCCCCAACGGAGCCGGCAAGACCACCTGCTTCAATCTCATCAACGGTCTGTTATCTCCCAGCGGCGGCAGCATCCGGTTGGCGGCCCTGGATCTGGTGGGCCTCTCCCCTTACGCCCGGGCCCGCCTGGGCCTGGCCCGCACCTTCCAGAATGTCCAACTCTTCGGGGGCATGACGGTGCTGGAAAATGTCCTCACCGGGCGCCACCTGCGCCAACGGGTGGGGTCGCTGGCGGCCTTGCTGCCCCTGCCGCAAGTAAGCCGGGCCCGGGCCGAGAACCGGGAGCGCGGCCTCAGCTTGCTGGAGCTGGTGGGCCTTAAAGGCAGGGAGGACTTTCCCGCCGAAGCCCTGGCCTACGGGGACCAGCGGCGCCTGGAAATCGCCCGGGCCCTGGCCCAGGAGCCGGAACTGCTGATGATGGACGAGCCCGCGGCGGGGCTCAACCCCAGGGAGACGGAAGACCTGATGGCCCTGCTGGAGAGACTCCGGGGCATGGGGATCACCCTGCTGCTCATCGAACACGACATGACCCTGGTCATGGGCCTGTGCCACCGGGTGGCGGTCTTGGACTACGGCGAGGTCATCGCCGCCGGGGTCCCCCGGGATATCCGCCGGGACCCCCGGGTCATCGAAGCCTACCTGGGCCGGGAGGAGGAAGAATAGTTTTCAGTTTCCGGTTTTCGGTTTTCTGTAAAAGAATCTATGGAGGCCTTAATTAACCATTCCGCCAATTGCGAATCATAGATAAAACCATGAAACTTTTCCGTGCTTTCCAATAGCGCGATTTAAATTTCTTGTTTTCACCGAAAACCGAAAACCGAAAACCGAAAACCGTAATTTAAGCCGGAGGAGAACATGGCGATCTTCGATAAGGATGCGGAGCAGATAGGGCGCGGTGACTTGGCCCAGCTGCAATTGGAGCGTCTGCAGGCCACCCTGAACCGGGTCTACAAGAACGTCAAGTTCTACAAAAAGAAGTTCGACGAGTTGGGGTTTCTCCCCGAGGATTGCCAGTCCCTGGAGGACCTGGCCCGGCTGCCTTTCACCAGCCGCCACGACCTGGCCCGGGCCTACCCTTACGAGATGTTCGCGGTGCCGCTCCGGGAGGTGGTGCGCATCCACTCCTCCACCGGCAGCCCCGGCAACCCCATCGTCATGGGTTACACCTGCCGGGATCTCCGCAACTGGGCCAAGCTCTCGGCCCGGGTCCTCACCGCCGCGGGGGTGGACCGGGACGACGTGGTGCAGGTGACCTTGAGTTACGGCCTGCTGACCAGCGCCTTCGGCATCCACTACGGGGTGGAGCTCCTGGGGGCCTCGGTGATCCCCACGGGCCCGGGGTCCACCGCCCGGCAGGTGCAGGTGATGCGGGACTACCGCTCCACGGTGCTGGTGTCCACCCCGTCCTACGCCCTGGTGCTGGCCGACCAGGTGGAGGCCCAGGGCCTGGACGCCAAGAATTTGCACCTCAAGCTGGCCCTCCTGGCCGGGGAACCCTGGACCGAGGAGATGCGGGCCGAAATCGAGACCCGGCTGTACCTCAAGGC
>DASWLF010000273.1:0-5538 GCA_036396255.1 Desulfobaccales bacterium | reverse complement strand
ATAAAAAAATTAATTGAGAAACCCAGCTATTTCTCCACCAGATGCCGCAAATCTTGGAGACTGCGGTAATGGGTGAGATCGTGATGGATGGGGGTGATGGAGATGTAGCCTGCGGCCAGGGCCCCATAGTCCGTCTCCGGGTCCGGCGCCCTGCGCTCGTTGATTTCCGCCAGCCAGTAATAAACGTGCTGTCGGGGGTCCACCCGGCGCTCGAAGTGCTCCACCAGGGGGCCGGTGTCCTGGCGGGTAATCCTGACGCCCTTGACCCGCTCCCGGGGCAGGGCCGGCAGATTGACGTTGAGGCAAATGCCGTTGGACCAATGCTCCCAGTCTTGGAGGCGGGCCAGCAGCTCCCGGGCCAGAAGCGCCGCGGTGGCGAAATCCGCTTTCTTGTCGTAGGAATTGAGCGACAGGGCCACCCCCTTGACTCCCAGGATGGCGGCCTCGGTGGCCGCGGACACGGTACCGGAGTAAAGGACGTTGATGCCCACGTTGGGCCCCAGGTTGATGCCGGAGACCACCATCTCCGGCGCTTCGGGCAGCAGTTCCGCCAGGGCGATCTTGACGCAGTCCGCCGGGGTGCCGCTCACCGCCCACCCCTGGACGCCGCCGTCCAGGGCCACCTCTTTGACCCGCAAGGGAGTGGTCAGGCTGATGGCGTGTCCCACCGCGCTCTGCTCGCTCTCCGGGGCCACCACCTTAACGTCCCCCAACCGCTGCAGTTCCCGGTACAGGGCCGTCAGCCCCGGAGCATAGATGCCGTCGTCATTGGTAAGCAGAATCGTCACTTGCCGCAGTCCTTGAATTTATTACTCGGAGCAAAAAAAAATTGCACTGCCGTAGGGGCGGGTTTAAAACCCGCCCCTACCAGAACCTGAACAATTACCATTGATTTTATACTCAGATTACAAAATAATCCCATAAATCTGTTTGGTAGGGCGGGCCTCCGTGCTCCCCTTTGGGCGGCCAGGGACGGCCGCCCCACCGGACCTTTACTCAGGTTGAAATTACCCAGAATCACTTTTCCCGATTCGGGGCTGCCGTGAGCCGGGCCAGGTCATCCTGGATTTCCGCCAGGTTCTTGGCCGGCACCAGGGCCGTCACAGTCTGACCGCCCTTTTGGGCCTTAACCTCGACCTGGTCCCCTTTCTTCCCCAGCTCTTCCAGGCGAAAGAGGGGCTGGTCGTCGCCGCCAAATACCTCCAGGACGTAGGCCCCACTGGCCGGACCGCCGGGGAGCTTCAAAAGGGACCCGGATTCCAGGTTTTGAAGCTTCCAGAGAGCCAGCTCCAGCCGGGCCGCGGGCTGCTTGATTTCGGCCCCCCCCGGTCCCTGGAGGTTCCAGAAATCTTTCCCTTGGCGGGCGGTCCATGATTTTGCCGGGGGCCCCCAGACCACCTTGTGCACGTCCGGAACCGGGCCGCCCCAGAGGCGCCGGTCTTCCAGGGCAGAGGCCACCCTGGCCATGCCTTCTGCCAACCCCTGGTCCACCAGCACCACCGGGCCGTCCATGCCGTTGCGGGCGTAAACCCCGGAATCTTTCCGGGCTCCCAGCCACAGCGTTTCCGATCCCTTGCCGGTCATTAGGGTCACTTCGGTGCGCGGTGCGGGCGCCAGGCCCACGGTCCGTAAATTCTTCGGAGGTTGGTCCAGGAATTCCTTTACCCTGGCGGCGTGCAACTGCCGCAGCAGGGCCTCCACCCGGTCGGCACGCACCTTGAAATCCTGCCTGCCGGTCCAGCGCCAGGTCTGGGCCCCGGTTTTCTCCAGGTCCACCTGGGTCTTGCCGGTTTTGATCTTTAAGGCCTTCACCTCACCGGGGTTGAAGGTCAGCAAGGTCTTGTCCCGCAGGGCCGGCAGGGCCTGGTCCAGGGAATCCTTGCTGCCGCTGCTGATCAACAGGACCCCGGGCTCCTGGTCTTTGAGGGCGTAGTAACCCCGGGCTCCCGGAACCTGGCTGCCCAAAGCCAGCCGGTGGGAGACGCCCTGGGCCGTAAATTCCACCACCAGGGCAGGCCGGTCCAGGCCGAAGGCCTTCAGGTCCGGCGGCGTCCCCAGGTCCCGCTCCTTGTGAAGCTGGGCCAGGGTAACCAGCATGGCATCCACGGTGGCCTGGTCGGCCCGGGTCTTCAGGGGCGCCAGCAGGTGCCACTCGTGGTCCTTTTTGACCAGACGCACCGCGGCGCCGCCCCGGACCAGGGCCAGGTCGCCGATCTGACCTTCCTGGACCTGAAAGACCTTTTTGGCCTCCTGCTCCCTGGCCTGCCGTTGCTCCTGGTGCCACCGCAGGGCCCCATAAGCCCCCGCCAGGGCCAGGAAGATGATGACGTAGGGGATGAGGCGCCGGGGGTTCATCGCCGGGCCCGCCGCCGCCGGTACGCCCAGATGCCGGCCCCCAGCATCACCAGGGGAGCCCACCCCAGGCTGGCCAGGAACAGGCCCCAGACCTGCCCCCTCGTCAGGGTGAGAAGTTGGGCCTTCGTGGCCTCCCGCACGGTGATCTGGCTCTCCTCGGACGCCAGGAAGTTCACGGTGTTCAGGAACAGGTCCCCGTTGCCGAAGAGGTTGAAGTAGGCGTTGTCGGCAAAATCCACGTCGCCAAAGACTACCAGGTAGGTCTGGTTCTCTTCCCCGGCTACTTTTCCGGCCTGGGCCCCGGGTTTTTCCTTTTCCGGCTTTTGCCCCGGCAGTTTAATTTCGGCCTGCACCCCTAAGTTAAAGGGGCCTTTTTGGTCTTCCTTGGGGTCGAAGGCCGCCTGCCCCCCCTTCAGCCAATTCTTGCCCTTCTTCTCATAACTGGTGTTGGTGGTGGTGGCCAGGGGCAACAGGGCCACATCTTTGACTTCCCGGTTGAGCGTCAGGGGGCGGGCCATGGGATAGATGGTGACGATGTTTTGAAAGTCCCTGGTGATGGGGCTGGCCCCATACTGCACCACTATGGGCATGATGGCGCTCACCCCCAGGGCCCGGCTCACCTGGTTGACGTCCAGGATGATGCCGTCATTAAGGCCAACCCCGTACCTGGCCAGCAAGTCCTTCAGTCCCGCGTCTTCAAAGGGCTCCAGCAGCACCAGGAGCCTGCCGCCCCCGTCCAGATAAGACTTCAGGGCGCCGATTTCGTTGCCCAGGAAGGCCTTCCTGGGCCCCACCACGATGAGCACCGCGGCGTCCTGGGGGACCGCGGCCTGGGTCAGCAAGTTCAGGGGCTTGATCTCGTAGCCCTCGTTCTCCAGGGCCCGGCGGGCCACCTGGAAGCCCCCCTGGCCGCCCTTGGTGATGTCCCGCTCGCCGTGGCCCGTGAGAAAGTAGACCTGTTTGCGCCCCGGCTTGAGAATCTTGCGCAGGGTGTTGGTGACGGCCTCTTCTTCGGGCCGATCGGCCATCTGGCGGCGCCCCTGGTACGTCAGGAGCACATTGCCGGGAAAACGGTACCCCGCTTCTTTGGCCTGCAAGGGTTCCCGCTCCGGGTCCACGAAGTTATAGCTTACCTTGGGGTTGTTGTCGACGTAGCGGCTGAGGATGTCCCTGGCGTTCTGGCGCTCCCCGGACCCCTGGGGCAGAAACCCCGTCATGGTGAGGGGCTGGTTCACCTCTTTAAGCAGGGCCTTGGTGACGGCCGACAGGGACTGGGTCTGCCCCTGGGTGATGTCCCAGCGGAGATGGTGCCAGTTGGTCAGCAAGGCCACCACCAGGAGAATGCCCATCACCAGCAGCACCGAGGCGGCGGAGCTGGCGCCGTAAATTACCCGCCGTTTCTTAAACTGATCTCGCCAATCCACGTTTATGCTCTCCAGCGCCTGGATTCCAACTGCCGTTTGGTGAGGAAAAGGAAGAAAAAGATAAAACTCAGGCAGTACGCCAGGTCCCGGGTGTCGATGACCCCCTTGGTGAAATTATCAAAGTGGTCCAGCAGCGACAGATACTGGAAGGCCTTTCCCAGGCCGCCGCCGCCCAGCTCCTGGACCCAGCCGATGATCCAGAAAAGCAGCAGCAGGGCGAAACCCACCACCCCCGCGACAATCTGGTTCTCGGTGAGGCTGGAGGCGAAAAGCCCCAGGGCCAGGGCCGAGGCCCCCAGCAGCATCAACCCCAGATAGCCGGCGCCGATGGCGCCCCAATCCAGCCGGGTGACCATGGTCAGGGCCAGGGAATAACTGGCGGTGAAGGCCAGGAAGATCAGGTAAACCAGCAGGGCCGCCAGAAATTTCCCCAGGATCACCGCCCAGTCGCTGATGGGATAGGTGAACAGGAGCTCCGCGGTGCCGGAGCGCTTCTCTTCGGCCAAGAGACGCATGGTGAGGAGCGGCACCAGAAACAGCAAGACAATGGCCAGGACCGCAAACAGGGGCCGGTAGACCATCTGGGTCGGGTTCAACTGGGCCGCCACCTGGGGGTTGGAGGCCTGCTGGGCCGCCTGCAAGCTGATGATGCTGTAGTAAATCACGTTGGTGTAAAAGAAATATCCCGCCAGCACCAGGAAGAAAAATCCGGTGATGTAAAAGATGGGCGTGGCGAAATAGACCGTTAGTTCCTTGCGCCACAAGGCCAAACAACCGTTCAGGCTATTCATGACTCTTCTTCCGTCACCAGGTTAAGGAAAACGTCTTCCAGACTGAACTCGTGCACCTTGAGTTCCAGGAGCTCCCAGCCCTGGTCCACCACGGTGCGGGCCAGCTGGGGCCGCAGCTCCTGGTCGCCGCCGGCCTGCACCAGGAACCGGCCGTGGCCCTGGGGCACCACCTGGGCCACCCCGGCCACCGCCTGCAAGGTTGCGGCCACCTTAGCTTCCGGCCCGCGCACCGCCAGCATCACCCGGGAACCGTGCCCGTGCTGCCGGGAGAGGTTCTCCGGGGTGTCGCTGGCCACGATCTGCCCCCGGTGGATGATGATCACCCGGTGGCAGAGCTGGCTCACTTCCGGCAGGATGTGGCTGCTCAACACCACGGTGTGGGAGCCCTCCAGGTTTTTAATCAGGGTCCGGATCTCCACGATCTGGGAGGGGTCCAGCCCGATAGTGGGCTCGTCCAGAATCAGCAGGGGCGGTTGATTCAGCAGGGCCTGGGCCAACCCCAGCCGCTGCCGGTAGCCCTTGGAGAGGGTGGCCACCATGGTCCGCCGCACCTCTTCCAGGCCGCAGGCCTCGGTAACCCGCTGAATTTCGCTTTTTTCCTGTTTAGCCTCCACCCCCTTGGCCCGGGCCGCAAACTCCAGAAACTGAGTCACAGTGAGGTCCGGATAGAGGGAGACGTTTTCCGGCAGATACCCCAGGGAGGCCCTTACCTTGAGGGACTCGTTGACCACATCAAAGCCGTTGATCCGGGCCGTTCCCGCGGTGGGTGAGAGAAATCCCGCCAGGACCTTCAGGGTGGTGGTCTTGCCGGCGCCGTTGGGGCCCAGGAACCCCACGATTTCCCCAGCCGCCACCTCAAAGTTGAGCCGGTCGATGGCCAGGGTGGGGCCGTAATATTTGGTCAGGTCCTGGGTTTCAATCATTATTGCCATGTCGTGGGTTCCACCCGTGCACTTACCTGTTATTGA
>DASWLF010000272.1:0-4333 GCA_036396255.1 Desulfobaccales bacterium | reverse complement strand
AAGCCGGCGGAAAGGACCAAACCCAGGCCCCCGGACCACCTGCTACATCTCGTCGGACCAATGGATGCATAGCACCGGGCAGGCGTCCATGGCCTCCTGGATCTTGTCCTCCGGCGCCCCGCCGGGGTTGATCACCTGGGCGAATCCCAGGGATTCGTTCAGGGTGAACACCTGGGGGCAGATCTCTTCGCAGGCGCCGCAGGCGATGCATTCGTCTTCCACGATGACTGGAAGGTGGTCCGCCATTCCCTCCCCCTTTGTTTTATTTTACCTGTCAAGTTGCGCGGCAAATGTAGGGGGCTGATTTCTCACGCCCTCTTGGGGTCCGGGCGCAATGAATTGCGCCCCTACGCTTAGCCTGGAGCTTTGAACCCTGTCGAAGCTGCGGGGAGATGAGAATCCCGAAGATTTCAGGGATTCAAGACCATCTCCGCCCGGACCGTCTGGCTGGCCGCATCCTTCTTCAGCTTGAAGCCCAGGCGCTTCACCATCTCCAGCATTGGCTGGTTCTGAGCCAGGACCTCGCCATGCAGGATTTTGACCCCCTGTTCCCGGGCAATGTCGATGACGCCCTCCACCAATTTAGGTCCCAGGCCCTTGCCCTGCCAGAGGTCGGCCACGATCACGGCAAATTCGGCGGTGGCGCGGTCCGCGGCCATCACCAGGCGGCTCACCCCCAGCATGACCTCGGGCCCCGGCGGCTGGCCGATGGCCATGAGGCCGATCTCCCGGTCGTAGTCGTTCTGGGTGAAGCGGATGAGCATCTCATGGGTCCACTTCTTGATCAACCTGAAGTAACGGAAGTAAACGGTTTCTTCCGAGCACCGGGCCAGGAAGTCGGACACCAGGGGCTCGTCCTCAGGCTTCATGGGGCGCAGCAGCACCGGGGTGCCGTCCCGCATCATCCAGTGGCTCTGGTACTGGTTGGGATAAGGCGCAATGATCAGGTGGCGGGGCGCCGGCACCGTGGTGGGCTCGATGGCCAGGCGGGCGTCCACCCCCACGAAGCGGCCGTTGCTGAGAAACAGGGGATTGATGTCCAGCTCCACGATCTCCGGAAAGTCGGTGACCAGTTGGGAGACCCGCACCAGGATCTCCCCCAGCGCCTCCAGGTTGGCGGGGGGAATCTGGCGGAAACCCAGGAGAACCTTGGACACCCGGGTCTTTTCAATGAGCCGCCGGGCCAGGAGCAGATTCAGGGGCGGCAGATCCACGGCCGTATCCTGCAGCACCTCGGTGAAGACGCCGCCGGCGCCGAAGAGGATGAGGGGCCCGAAGTCCGGGTCGCGCTTGCTGCCGATGAGCAGCTCGCAGTCGGGCTTGGGCTCCTGGGCCTGGACCGTCACTCCCAGGATCCGGGCCTCGGGCTTGTGGGCCTGGACGTCAGCCACGATGTCGTGGAACGCGGCCAGAATCTCCGATTCGCTATTGAGGTTGAAGCGCATCCCCCCCACGTCGCTTTTGTGGGTGACGTCGGGAGAATTGATTTTCAGGGCCACCGGAAAGCCGATGACCTGGGCGACCTTGACGGCATCGGGGGCGGTAGAGGCTGCCACGGTGGGGTTAACCGGGATGCCGTAGGCCGACAGGATGGCCTTGGATTCCAACTCCGTCAGGATCCGATCCTGCCCCTTCAGGCACTGGTCGATGAAGGTCCGGGCCTGACTGGTGTTGACCTGCACGTCGTGGGGCAGCCGGGGCGGGGTCTCCTGCAGGATCTCCAGGTGCTTGGAGTAGGAGTACATCTCCATGAAGGTGTCCACCGCCTCTTCCGGGGTCTCGAAGGTGGGGATGTCGGCTTCGTTGAGGATGGAGACGCCGGCGGCCACGTCCTCCCCGCCCATCCAGACCGCGAAGGCCGGCCGGGCCTGGCCCGATATCAGGGGAACCAGGGCCCGGGCCACCCCGGTGGGATCGGTCATGGCCTGGGGAGAGAGGATGATGACCAGGCCCGAGAGTTCCGGGGCCGCCATGCAGATCTCCACCGCCTGGTGGTAGCGCGCCACCGGGGCGTCGCCCAGGATGTCCACGGGGTTGCCCCGGCTCCAGTGGGGCGGCAGGACTTCAGTCAATTTTTGCACCGTCTGGTCAGAGAGGACCGCGGGTTCGGCGTCCCAGCGGGCCAGGGCGTCCACCGCCATGACCGCCGGGCCGCCGGCATTGGTGATGATGCCCAGGTTGCCGCCGGAGGGCCGCTTCATTTTGCCCAGGGCCTCGGCGGAGTCGAAAAGCTGCTTGACGGTGTCCACCCGGATGATGCCGGCCCGGGCGAAGGCCGCGTTGTAGGCGGCGTCGGCCCCGGCCAGGGCCCCGGTGTGGGAGGCCGCGGCCTTGGCCCCGGCCCGGCTGCGCCCGGCCTTGATGATGATGATGGGTTTGACCCGGGACACCGACCGGGCGGCGCTCATGAACTTGCGGTGCTGGGTCAGGGACTCCATGTAGATGATGATGGACCGGGCCTTCCCCTCGTTGCCCAGGTAGTCGATGAGGTCGGCAAAATCCAGGTCCGCCATGGACCCCACGCTGATGAAGTGGCTGAAGCCGATGTTCTTGAGGGTGGCCCACCCCAGGATGGAGCTGCACAGGGCGCCGCTCTGGGAGATGAAGGCCAGGCTGCCGGGCGACGCCGAATGCGACGCAAAGCTGGCATTGAGACCATAGGGCGGAGAGAGCACCCCCATGCAATTGGGGCCCAGGTAGCGGATGCCGGCCCGGGCGGCTTCCTCTTTGATGGCGGCCTCGATGGCTTCTCCCTCCGGCCCCACCTCTTTGCCGCCGGCGGAAATAATAATGGCGCCCCTCACCCCGGCCTGGCCGCACTCCTTGATGACCCCCGGCACTCCCTTGATGGGGATGGCGATGACGGCCAGGTCCATGGGGGCCTTGACCGCGGTCACCGAGGGGTAGGCGGGGAGCCCCTGGACTGCCGCATAGTTCGGGTTGACCGGGTAGATCTTTCCCGAAAAGCGGCCCTGCTTGAGATTATTGACCAGGGCCAAGCCGATGCTCCCTTGTTTCTCGCTGGCCCCGACCACCGCCACCGCGTCCGGTTTGAAGAAGATGTCCAGGGGGGATTTTCTCATGTTGGGTCCCTCTGATTCATGGTGTGGGGTTTAAGGCTTGGGGACAAGAAGAATGTAGAGCCACCGCCCTGGCCGGCTCAGAACCGCTGGGGGCGGCGGTTCTACATTTAACTTCGGTTAATGCCCCCCGGAGGTCTCGCCCCGCCGTAAAAAATCGTCACCTGATGCCGGTTGGGGCCGGTGCGCCCCCTTCCTAAGCGGCTCAGCGCCGGGGAGACTTTGTGGGGCAGGTGCCGCCAGTCCGCGGCGCGGCCGGTGGCCCCGCCCCCGGCCTCCCCCATGAAAATAAGATAATGCAGAAATGGCGCTCGGCAAATGCCGGCCATGGATTGCCCCGGCGGCGGCCAGGCATAGAGGACCACCTGCGGCCGGAACTCCAGGACCGCGGCCAGGACCTCCTCCCGGGCCACCAGGGGTGAAACCGGCAGCTCCGAGACAAACTCGCCGTCGCCCCGGTCCACGGCCTTAAAGGCGATGCCCGCCTGCCGGCAGAGCGGCGCCAGGGCCGCGGCGAGGTAGCCCCGCCCGGCCCCGGCCTCCAGGACCCGGGTCACCCGAAGCAGCCGGAGATAGCGCCGCAGCCGCAGCACCCATTCCCGGGACGGGAAAAAATATACTCCCGTGGCCTGGGACAGGGCCATGAGCCAGGCCGCCGGGTCCGGGGCCCGGCCCAAGAGCTCCAGCCAGCGAGCCTCGGGCAGCAGGTAGTCCAAAGGGCTTTCCCCCGGGGCCGGCAGGCGCACCAGACTGCGGGCGAAGCTGAGAAACCGCCGGTGCTCACTAAAGTTCTCCGAAGGCTGCAACTGGCCCCCCTCTCTTAAGAATACTTCACCTATCCTAGTACTTAATTGCAGAAGTTCGCGCCTTATTTGAGACCCATTTTTATTCCCCCCTTTTCCAAAGGGGGGTTAGGGGGGATTTTATAACCCCTTGAAATCCCCCTAAATCCCCCTTTTTCAAAGGGGGACTTTATGTAGTCCTAACTCATTGAGAATGCTCGCAATTACTTACGCTAATTTTCGCAACCAAATAATTGTGGCATGATTCGCAAATAGTTATCCATTTAAATTCGGCTTCTTTACCCCCTCCCCTGGCGGGAGGGGGCTGGGGGGAGGGGGTGTAGGGGCGGTTCGCGAACCGCCCCTACCGAATCACCCTCACCCTAACCCTTGTATGTTAAAGGGATTTCTTAAAGTTCAGTTAATCGTGAAACAGACCACTAGAGCCCTGTTCTTGCCCACGAGCCCCAG
>DASWLF010000271.1:0-1500 GCA_036396255.1 Desulfobaccales bacterium | reverse complement strand
GCCGGCCCCTGATAGGCGGGATTATTCAGGACATTCAGGACCCCGTCGACAACGCCTTTGACAATCTCGGTGGGCTCACCGGCCACGGCTCCCGACACGGCTAACGCCAGGTTGAGGGTTAGCGCCAGGGCCATGGCTTTTATGGTTGCGTGCCCCATTTTCTGTCGCGCTCCTTTTCCTTACTGCTAAACAATTTCCCGTGGTATTATCATGGGGTTCTGCCTGGAACCAAAACCTGGAGCCAACTCCCGCTCTGAAAAAATCTGGCAGCTAGTTCAAGGTTACCGCAGGTCATAGAGGGTGCTGCAAGGGTTCAGGGCGCCACCTTGAACCCCGCGCCCATCTTAGTTGCCCGCAATCACCGGATGCTCCGCGTCCCTAAGCATGACGGTCAGCAACCTTGCCACGTTTCTCCAGAGCCTGCCGGTGGCCTCAAACCTTGCCGTGAATATACTTACTGATCAACTCTTCCCACTCTACGGCCGATTCAGTCGTACGGATCTTGCCGCCATGAGAGATGACCTTTTCCGAGTTTCCGGTGGAGAGCTTGACGAACTTGTCGCCGATGATGCCCTTGGTGCGGATGGAGGCAATGGCGTCATCGCGCAGCTTGAGGCCCGGCTCCAATCTCAGAACCAGCTTGGCCTGGTCGCCCGGACTGAGCTTAATGGATTCCACCCGGCCCACCTCCACCCCGGCCACTTCCACCGCGGCTCCCACCTTGAGGCCGGAGATGTTGTCAAATTGCGCGATGACTTGATAGCCGCTGCCCCAGACCTCCATCTTCCCCAGGTGAATGGCCAGGTAGGCCAGGCAAGACAGGCCCAGCAGGACGAAGAGCCCCACCACCAATTCCAGATTTCCCCTTTTCATGGTATCAGTCTACCCCTCCAGGAAATCAACTTCGCCTTTGATAAAACTCTGCACCACCGGGTCCGAGTGATGCTGGATCTCCTCCGGAGTGCCGTAGGCAATGATGCGGCCCTGGTGCAGCATGGCCACGTGGTCAGCAATTTGGAAGACCTCCGGAATGTCATGGGCCACCACCAGGGCGGTGTAGCCGCTGTCCTGGTGGGTCTTTTTGATCAGGTGAAAGACCGTGTTGCTCATGGGCGGGTCCAGGCCGGTGACCGGCTCGTCGAAGAGGATGATCTCCGGCTCCTGGATCATGGCCCGGGCCAGGGCCACCCGTTTCTTCATGCCGCCGCTCAATTCATCGGGAAACTTGGCCTCCACCTCGGCGGTCAGATTCATCTGGTCCAGACGCAGCCTGACCCGCCGGGCGATCTCCGCCTCCGGCAGCCGGGTCTTCTCCCGGAGCGGAAAGGCGATGTTCTCGAAGACGTTGAGGGAGTCAAACAGCGCTCCCCCCTGGAACAGAACCGCAAAGTGCTTCTTGAACTCCCTAAGTTGCCGGCCCCGCAAGGTGGAGATATCCAGGCCGTCCACCAGGATCTGGCCGCGGTCGGGCTTGAGCAAGCCGATGATGTGCTTCAGCAG
>DASWLF010000270.1:0-5015 GCA_036396255.1 Desulfobaccales bacterium | reverse complement strand
GATTGCCGGCCCTTTATGATTCCTGCACCTTAAGATTTGGTGGAGATGAGGGGATTTGAACCCCTGACCTCCTGCATGCGAAGCAGGCGCTCTTCCAGCTGAGCTACATCCCCACGCGGATTTATTATGGCGGGTTAGGCGTTGATGTCAAGCCCCATTGGGAAGGATTGGGGCTCTCAGGGGCCGGATGCGGCTCCCCATGAGCGCCCGACTACTCCCAGGCAACGGGCGGCGCCGCGGCGGACCCGGGGCTTTTACACCGCCTGTACCGACGTCAGTCCCGGCACTTCCTTCATCAGGAGTTTTTCCACCCCCTGTTTCAAGGTCATCTGGGACATGGGACAGCCTTTGCAGGCGCCGGTCAGCCGCACTTTCACCACCCCGTCGGTCACCTCCACGAGTTCGATGTCGCCGCCGTCACGCTGCAGCAAGGGGCGAATCTTGGCCAGGGCCTGCTCTACCGCTGCTTTGATATCCTTCACTTAACAGCCTCCAGAGAAAATTAATTTATAAATGATAACATTTACCAAATGTTTGTAAATAGCCCCACGGCAAAAGGCTCATGGGGTCAACTGGAACACCGCCTGGACCTGGGCCGTAATCTCTTCTTCCCCCACTTCCACGGGGGTGGGGGCGGCCGCCTTGGCTGCCAGGAAGCCTTCCGCCGCGGCTCTGAGCGGCTTGAAGCGATGGCCGGTGGAGATCTTCTCCACCCCCTTGATTTTCAGGCCCGCGGCCTGGGCCAGGGCATCGGCCAGGCGCCGGGCCCGGGTCAGGGCGTCCACCGCCGCCTGGCGCTGGAGTTCCTCCAGGCGGGAGTGGCCCCAGTAGGGGCCGTTAATTTGGGAAGCGCCGCTTTTGAGCCCGGTGTCGATGACCTGGCCCAGGCGGCCCAAATCCCGGACCTCCACCTGCAAGCGATGGACGGCCTGGTAGCCCTTGATGGCCGCGGGATGCGTCTGGTCCCGGGGGGTCCGGGCCGGCAGGACCCGGAAGCTCAAGGTCCGGACCTGGTCCTCCGGGCCCAGCACCTTCTTGAGGGCCGTCAGCAGATTCTGGGCCCGGCCGGCGTTTTCCGTGGCGGCCGCCTGGGCCGCGGCGGCCTGGGTCTCCACTTCCAGGGTCAGGGTGGCCATATCCGGCCTGGCCATTACCTTGCCTTCCGAGTCCACGCTGACGTTGGGGGGCGAGGGCGCCTCCGCCGCCAGGGCCGGAGATATGCTCAGGGCGGCCACCAGGGCGGCCGCCATAAAGGGATTGAGACCGAACCGTGCCATCTTGCCTCCTTTGGAGCCGGATGCTCAGGGCCATGCTTGCAGTCAGGTTACCGGCAGCCCACCGTCAAGGTTACCATCTTCCCAGAGAAGGTGGTCCCCCTGGCCTCTTGCCGGGGGAAGCTTCCCGCCCCGGATCATTTCCCTTAAACATAGGGGTCCGAACCGCCGTTGGCAAGGCAATGCAGGAAGGATGGTTGCCAATAACCCCCAAGTCATTATATTATGAATTCAGAACATCACTATGAGGTAACCATGGCAGAAAAACCGCCATCTTCCATCGCCCGATATTCCATCGTGTATCTGCTGGCCATCATGCTGGGGTTGGCGCTGTTTCAGTATTACAGCGTGGCGGAGCGGACCTTTGAAATTACTTACAGCGAGTTTCGCCACCTGGTGGAGAACAAGGGCGTTAATGATCTGGTGCTCAGCACTGAGGGCGTCAAAGGACGTCTGCTCCCCAACGGCATAGAAGAACTGGCCAAGGAAAGGAAGGAACCGGACCTTCCCAAGAAGCTGGAGAAGCAGTTCGACAAAAAAGAGCCCAGCTTCACCACGGTGCGGTTGGAAGATGCCGGTCTCATCGACCTGCTGGACAAACAAAACCTCAAATACCGGGGCGTGCAGGAGAAGACCTGGCTCACCGGGCTCCTGTCCTGGGTCCTGCCCATGCTGCTGCTGGTGGGCATCTGGATTTATTTCTTCCGAAAGATCGGCACCGGCGCCGGCGGCCTGATGACCGTGGGCAAGAGCAAAGCCAAGGTCTATGTCCAGGACGAGACCAAGGTCACCTTCGCCGACGTGGCCGGGGTGGACGAAGCCATCGAGGAGCTGAAAGAGATCATCGAGTTCTTGAAAAACCCGGCCAAGTTCCAGGTGCTGGGAGGCAACCTCCCCAAGGGGGTCCTGCTGGTGGGCCCGCCCGGCACCGGCAAGACCTTGCTGGCCCGGGCGGTGGCCGGGGAGGCGGGGGTGCCTTTCATGAGCCTTTCCGGCTCCGATTTCGTGGAGATGTTCGTGGGTGTGGGGGCCGCCCGCGTACGAGACCTCTTCGCCACGGCTCAGGAAAAGGCCCCGTGCATTATTTTTGTGGATGAGCTGGACGCCATCGGCAAGGCCCGGGGATTCAGCCCCATGGGGGGCCCCGAGGAGCGGGAGAACACCTTGAACCAATTGCTGTCCGAAATGGACGGGTTCGACACCCGCAAAGGGGTCATCATGATGGCGGCCACCAACCGCCCGGAGATTCTGGACCCGGCCCTCATCCGCCCCGGACGCTTCGACCGCCATATCCTGGTGGACCGCCCCTCCCTTAACGGGCGGGTGGACATCTTGCAAATCCACTCTCGCCGCATCAAACTCTCGCCCGACGTGAACCTGAACACTTTGGCGGCCCGCACCCCCGGCATGGTGGGCTCGGACCTGGCCAACATCGTCAACGAGGCGGCCCTGCTGGCGGCCCGGAAAAACAAAACCGCGGTGGAGATGGACGACTTCGAGGAGGCCATCGACCGGGTGGTGGCCGGCCTCGCCAAACGCAGCCGGGTCATGAACCCCCGGGAAAAGGAGATCGTCGCCTACCACGAAACCGGCCATGCCCTGGTGGCCGAAGCCCTGCCCACCACCGACAAGGTGCACCGGGTGTCCATCATCCCCCGGGGTATCGGGGCCCTGGGCTACACCATGCAGCTCCCCACCGAGGACCGCTACCTCATGACCAAGACGGAGCTGGAAGACCGCATGGCCGTAATGATGGGGGGCCGGGTGGCCGAGGAGGTGATCTTCAACGAGATCTCCACCGGGGCCCAGAATGATCTCTACCGGGCCACGGACGTGGCCCGCTCCATGGTGCGGGAGTACGGCATGAGCGACAAGCTGGGCCCCATCACCTTCGAGCGGGAGCGGCGGCCCTTGTTCCTGGAAGGCATCATGCCGCAGGGCACCAAGGATTACAGCGAGGCCACCGCCCAGGAGATCGACCGGGAGGTGGCGGACCTGGTGAACCGGGCCCACCAACGCGCCAAAGAGGTGCTGGAGGCCCAGCGGGCCACCCTGGAGAAGACCGCCAAAATCCTGCTGGAAAAAGAAGTCCTGGAAGGCGAGGAACTGCGGGCAATTCTGAACTCCACCGCCAAGACCTGAGGGGCGGAAGATCTTTCCGGCCATGGTTTAAACCGCTCTACGGCGCACCCTACACCAAGCACCGGCGAGGCGCCGGTGCCACTAAAAATTTGCCTATGAAAATTTCGGATAGGGGTGGCGGGCAGTGCCCGCCCTACGAAAAAACGCCTGTATCCTTTTCGCCTTTTCGCCTTTTTCCCTTTTCGCCCTTATTAAAGCCGCGCCTCCAGGAGTAATTGGTTGACCGCCCCCAGGTTCTTTGCCAGCAGCGATGAGCTCCAGGACTTTCTGCTGCGGGAGTCCGGCGGGGCTCTGGTGGTGGTGCCGCACCAGCGGCTGGCGCACCAGGTCTGGCACCGGCAGCGCGCCGCGGAGCTGGCCGCCGGCCGGGCCGCCTGGGAACCCCTGCCCCTGGTCACCCTGCAAGGCTGGTTGGCCGACCTGTTCCGGTCTTTGTGGCCCCCGGAGGTCCTGGCCCCGCCGCTGACCCGCCTGGCGCGGTGGCGCCGGGCCCTCAAAGAAGCGCCGCCGCCCGCCGGTCCCACCCCGGAGCTGCAGTGGGCCCAGGCCCTGGACGAAGCCCACAACCTCCTATGCCGCCACTTGCTGCCCGTCCTGGAACCCGCAGCCGCGGACTCCCCCCTGGTGGCCTGGCGACGCCAGGTGACCCGCAATTACGCCCGGCTGCTCCGGGAGGAGGGCTGGCTCAGCCCCGGGGAGCTGCCGGGCTATCTGCTGGCGGCTCTTAAGGCCGGCAGCATCAAGCTGCCCGGCCAGGTCCTGGTGGTGGGCCTGGAGACGCCGGCCCCGGCGGAAGCGGCCTGGCTCCAGGCCCTGGAGGGACGCACCCGGGTGCAGCACCTCCAGGTGCGGGGGGACCTTAAGAACGTGACCCGAGCCGTGGTCCTGCCCGACCGGGGCCAGGAGCTGGAGTGGGTGGCCGCCTCCCTGCTGGAATCCGCCCAACAGGAAGGCCTGCCGCTGCACCGGCTGGCCGTTACCTCTTTCGACATGGATAATTATGCCCCGCCATTGCTGCGGGTTTTAGGGGAGTTGCTGGGGCCGGCGCAGGCGGCCGGGGGGTGGGCCTACAACTCCTCCCGGGGCCCCTGCCTGGCGGACACCCCCCTGTTCCAGGCGGCTTTGCTCCCCCTGCAGTTCGCCGCCGGGGAGCGCCGGGAAGACCTGGTGTCGCTGCTGCTTTCCCCCTACTACGGCGAGTTCCAGCCCCATAGGGCCTCCCTGGCCTTGTGGGACCGCAGCTTCCGGGAGCACCGGGTGGACCAGGGCTGGGACCGCCTCCAACGGGTGGCGGCCTGGAGCGCGGAACCCCGGGAAACCGCGGCAATTTTGGACCGGCTGGACCGCCTCCGGGGCGCTTTGGCAGTTCCGGCCGCCACCGGCCGGGAGTGGGCCGCCCGGTTGCACCAGGCCTGGACCGCCCTGGGTTTTCCCACGGCTCTGGAGGAAGGCGAACCGGGGCAGTGGGGTCAGCTCACCGCTTTGCTCGCAGAGTTGGCCCGGACCCTGGGGTCTGATCCCCTGTCGGCGGCAGAATTCCTGGAATGGCTCAGCCACGGGGCCCGGCAGCTTTTGCTGCCCGGCCCGGGAGTCCAGGAG
>DASWLF010000269.1:0-3561 GCA_036396255.1 Desulfobaccales bacterium | reverse complement strand
GAACGCTTCTGGCCCCCCTTTCCAGCGGCCGCGGTTGCGGAGCCCATGGCGTCAATAAATTTGGGTACGTGGTGGGGCATGCGATAGATTCCCTTTTCAACAGGCAAGCCGTAATCTGGTATTTCGGCGTGGAAGATCCTGTCGTGTTAGGCACGCTGGGCGGGAATTACAACACCGCCCAGGCCATCAACAACAAGAATGAGGTGGTGGGTCATGCGTCCATACCAAACGACTTGACATACTTCACCCGTGCCTTTTACTGTAAGGCGGGGGGGGGCATGGTGGACCTTAACACGCGGCTCACCACGCAGGACCAACAAAACTGGCTTTTGACCGAAGCTTATGGGATTAATGATAAAGGGCAGATTGTGGGGGTGGGCATTCACGGTCCCAACACCGGCTCCCCGAAAAAACGAGGCTTTCTCTTGACTCCGATATCGAAGAAAGCGATGGCAATAGCGGAAGTACTCATCATGTTACTTCTCTCTGAGCCTTGAGGAGATGAATAAGGCAGCAATTTACATCATAAGTGCGCACCCCAGAGCTTGGAATAGAGAGCGGGACTAGGCTGCTATCTGCTATATATGTGGGGTCTAAAGCAAAATAATAGATATTTGATAAGGTCATCTTATCTACATTTTTCACCCAACCGATATTTTAAATTTTAGCTCTATACGCCGGATTTAATCTGATTTCGATTTGATGGTCGTCAACCCAAATCCTTGATCATTTCCTAAAAGGTATTGCAAAACTCATTTTTACTGTCATCCTGAACGCAGTGAAGGATCTCAAGTTATTAAAAATACGAGATTCTTCGCTTCGCTCAGAATGACATATGGAGATGTGTTAGGAGTTTTGCAATAGCTTCTAAACTAATCTATTAATGGCTCTCCATTTGGAGCGATTTTACCAGGGCCTTTACATGCCCATCCCCTCCTACATGCCCCCCAAGTCTTCCTCCTGGGCCACCGGCCTTACTGCCCCCGCAGCGGCAACTCCGGCTCGCTTAAGGCCGCCAGCAGTCCGGCCGCGGCGGTAAGGCCCCAGGGCAGGGCGGCTTCGTCCGGGTTGAACAGGGGGGAGTGGAGGGCCTGGGCCCGGCCGCCGGGGGGGCGCACCCCCAGGAAAAAGTAGAAGGCCGGGACCTGGGCGGCGAAATAGGAAAAATCCTCGCTGCCCATGGCCGGCTGCAGGAGTTTGAGGCGCTCCGGGCCCACCAGGGTTTGCAGGATCTGGACCGCCCGCTGGCTGAGGCGGGGATCATTCCTGAGGATGGGGTAGACGGGCTGGGCGGCCAGGTCGATTTCGGCCCCGGTGGCCCGGGAAAGCCCGTCAAACATGCGGCGCAGGCCGGTCAACACTTCCTGGCGGGCGGAGTCCTGCAAGTACCGGAGGCTCCCTTCCAGCCTGACGGCGTCGGCCAGGATGTTGAAGCGGTTGCCGCCCTCGATCTTACCGAAGGTGAGGACCTTGGGCGAGCGGGGGTCCAGGCGCTGGGCCAGGAATGCCTGGATCTGGGTTAAAACCTGGGCCGCGGCCAGGATGGGGTCCACCCCCCGGTGGGGGGTGGCGCCGTGGGCCGCCTTGCCGGTGATGGTGAGGGTGAGGTGGTCGGCCCCGGCCATCACCGCCTCGGAGCCGTAGCGGAGCTGGCCCGCTTCCAGGTTGGGGGCCACGTGCAGGGCGCCGATGGCCTCCACCCTGGGGTCATCCAGGACCCCGGCCGCCACCATGCCTTTGGCGCCGCTGCTCTCCCGGGGCGGCCCCTCTTCCGCGGGCTGAAAGATGAAGAGGTACCGGCCGGCCAGGCGCTCTTTAAGGGCGCCCAGCAATTTGGCGGCGGTGAGGCCGATGGCCAGGTGGAAATCGTGGCCGCAGGCGTGCATCACCCCGGGCACCCTGGAGCGCCAGGGGACCTTGACCTTTTCGGTGAGGGGCAGGGCGTCCATGTCGGCCCGCCAGGCCACGGCGCGGCCCGGCCGGGCGCCCTGAAGAACCCCCACCACCCCGTGGCCGGCGATGCCGGTCTTGACCTCCAGGCCCAAATCCCGTAAATAGTCCGCCACCTTGCCCGCGGTGCGCTCCTCCTGGTGGGAGAGCTCCGGGTATTGGTGGAACTCCCGGCGCAGGGCGGTGAGTTCATCGGTCAATTCCTGGGCCCGAATCTTAATCTCCTGCAACAATTCCGTCATGCAGCTATTTTAGCATCACAGAGACCCAGAGACCCAGATAAATTCACCACCAAGACACCAAGAGCACCAAGAAAGAAATGTAAGGGCGGCCCCACGGGCCGCCCTTATTTTTTGGTGGGCAGTGCCCACCCTACATTTTATTTCAAGCACAGGCGGGACGCCTGTGCCACTAAAGGAAACTTATGGGGTTGGGGGTGGGGGTTTGGGGGAGATTGTAAGTGGGGCCGCGGGCCCCTGGCCCCCTCCCCCCAAATATGGTGCGCCAAGCGCACCCTACATTCCTACATTTGTTTGGGGAGGAGAAAGGGGCGGCCCCACGGGCCGCCCCTAATACTTAAGGGATTGGGGGAGGGGTTTGGGGAGGGGGTCAGGGCTTGCTGCCCTTAGCCCCCTCCCCTAGAAAAGATCCAGGGTGGGCTTTAAGCCCACCCTGGATTAATTTATCCATTCATTTCAGCAACTACGCCGCCAGTTTTTCCACTTTGACAGCGCAGGCCTTGTATTCCGGGATCTTGGCCACGGGGTCGTAGGCCGGGTTGGTGAGGATGTTGGCCGCTGACTCGGCGAAGTGGAAGGGGATGAAGACCACGCCCCGGTCCACCTTGCGGCTGATCTTGGCCTTGACCTGGATCTCGCCCCGGCGGGAGCTGACTTTGATGCGCTCGCCGTCTTTGATGCCCAGGTTTCTGGCGTCGGTGGGGCTGATTTCCACGTAGCCGGTGGTCATCTCCCGGTTCAGGGAGGGGGAGACCCGGGTCATGGTGCCGGAATGGTAATGGACAAAGGACCGGCCGGTGGTGAGGAACATGGGGTAATCGGCGTCCGGCTCTTCCGCCGGGGGCTTGTAGTCGATGGCGTGGAGCATGCCCTTGCCCCGGGAAAAGCGGTCCTTGTGCAGGAATACGGTGCCCGGGTGCTCCTCGGTGGGGCAGGGCCACTGCAAGCCCTTCTCCTCCAGACGCCGGTAGGTCATACCGGCGTAGCTGGGGGTCAGCTGGCGGATCTCGTTAAAGATCTCTTCCGGCGAGGCGTATTTCATGGGGTAGCCCACCCGGGTGGAAAGGTCGCAGACGATCTGCCAGTCGGGGCGGGACTCGCCGATGGGTTTTACGGCCTGGCGCACCAGGAGGACCCGGCGCTCGGTGTTGGAGAAGGTGCCGTCCTTTTCGGCAAAGGAGGTGCCGGGCAGCACGATCTGGGCCAGCTTGGCGGTCTGGGTGGGAAAGACGTCCTGGACGATGAAGACCTCCAGCTTTTTCAGGGCCGCTTCCACGTGGTGCAGGTCCGGGTCGGTGACCATGGGGTTTTCGCCCACCACGTAAAGGGCCTTGATCTTGCCTTCGTCGATGCCGTTGAACATCTCCAGGAT
>DASWLF010000268.1:0-2048 GCA_036396255.1 Desulfobaccales bacterium | reverse complement strand
CAAGATGCCTGTGCCACCTGGGACTTTTGGGCACGGCACGCCGTGCCCCTACGGCAAGAAAAGTCGCCTTTTTTCGGGCGTGATGAATCATGCCCCTACAGAATAATAGGCGATGGCTTTAAATTTGTGCTAAGGGGCGACCCAGCGGGTCGCCCCTGCTTAAGGGGTTGGGAGTGGGGGTTTGGGGGAGAGGGCAGGGGCCGTCTGCCCCTGGCCCTCTCCCCCAACTTCCCCCAAAATCGCAGATTTTGGGGATTGCCAGGGACGGCAGGTCCTGGCAATCATCTAAGATAATTCTGTATTGTCAGTCACGGAGCCGCGTATGGTTTATCCGGATTTTGCCACGTTCAGCGACATGGCCCGGCAGGGCAACCTGATCCCGGTGTACCGGGAGATCCTCGGGGACCTGGAGACCCCGGTGTCGGCCTACAAGAAGTTGCGCGGCGAAGGCTGGTCTTATCTCCTGGAAAGCGTGGAGGGCGGCGAGAAGTGGGGGCGATTCAGCTTCCTGGGCCTCAATCCGTCGCTGACCCTGGAGGTCAGGGATGGGGCCACCACCATCCGGCGGCAGGGCCTTCTCACCACCCTGGACCCCGGGGTGGACCCCTTTGAACATCTGCGAGGCTTGCTGGCCGGCTTCGCGGCGGTTGCCACCCCGGGGCTGCCCCGCTTCTGGGGCGGCCTGGTGGGCTACCTGGGGTATGACATGGTGCGCTACATCGAGCGGTTGCCGGAGTTGACCCCGCCCATCGCCATGCCCGAAGCCCGCTTGCTCCTGGCCGACAATCTCCTGATCTTCGACAACCTGCGCCAGACCATCAAGATTGTGGCCCTGGTGCACCTGGACCCCGGGGCCCCCTTGCAGGCCCAGTACGACCGGGCGGTGGCGGCCATCAACGTCCTCAGCGGGCGCTTGCGCCTGCCGGTGCCGCTGCCCGAGGGCCTGCCGCCTTCAGCCCCACCGCCCCTAACTGCCAACCTCACCCAGGAACGGTTCGAAGAGATGGTGCGGCAGGCCAAGGAGTATATCGCCGCGGGGGACGTCATCCAGGTGGTGCTGTCCCAGTGCTTTTCCACCCCGCTGCGCCACGATCCCTTTGACCTGTACCGGGCCCTGCGCTCCATCAACCCTTCGCCTTACATGTTTTACCTGGATCAGGGCGACCTGAAGCTGGTGGGAGCCTCGCCGGAAATCCTGGTGCGCCTGGAGGACGGCCGGATCATCTACCGCCCCATTGCCGGCACCCGGCCCCGGGGAGCCACGGAAGCGGCCGACCTGGAACTGGAGAGCGAGTTGCTGGCCGACCCCAAGGAGCGGGCCGAACACCTCATGCTGGTGGACCTGGGGCGCAACGACGTGGGCCGGGTGGCCCAGATCGGCAGCGTCCGGGTGCCGGAGTTGTTCAACGTGGAGCGCTATTCCCACGTCATGCACATCGTCTCCCAGGTGGAGGGGGTCCTGGCCGAAGGGAGGGACGGACTGGATCTGCTCAAGTCCACTTTCCCCGCCGGCACCGTCACCGGGGCCCCCAAGGTGCGGGCCATGGAGATCATCGAAGAGCTGGAGCCCACCCGCCGGGGGCCTTACGCCGGGGCCGTGGGCTACCTCAGCTTCGGCGGCAACCTGGATTTCTGCATCACCATCCGCAGCTTCACTATCCACCAGGGCCAGGTTTACCTCCAGGTGGGGGCCGGCATCGTGGCGGACTCGGACCCGGCCCGGGAGTACCAGGAGACGGTGGACAAGGGGCTCGCCCTGATGCGGGCCCTGGACCGGGCGGAGGAGGGATTGATGTGAGTGAGCAGTGAGCAGTAAGCAGTAAGCAGTGAGCGGTTAGCAGTTAGTGATTAGCTGTAGTGAGTATTAACTTAGTTGTTATAATGGCTATGGGGCATCAGACCAATTCTTAGGGTTTAATTTTGGAGGTTATTTTATATGGATAATGGATGCAGCGAGCGGTAACTTTTTTTACTCTTCAGGCAACTTGCTAATGAAAGTGACCGGGGGTCCGTAATCGTTTCGGCTGCACTGCTCGATGATGCGCTCC
>DASWLF010000267.1:0-7863 GCA_036396255.1 Desulfobaccales bacterium | reverse complement strand
CCCCCGCTGGCGGGGAGAGAGGGTTGGGTGAGGGGGGACGGTTAAAAATAGTCATCATGTTTATGAAATCAAATACTGAGATTCGAGACCTTACCTTCCAAAAGTATGATGGTGATTGACCTAGAGGCAAAAAAGTTTTTGATACAGACATCTCTTTTTTTTTAAATTTTAGCAACAACTTGAGATTTCGATTCCTGCAGCCGAAGCCCTTGAAAATGGCAACAGAAAACCGAAAACCGAAAACCGAAAACCGTCTCTTCCGCATCATCACTTTCGGCTGCAAGGTGAACCAGGTGGACACCGCCGGCCTGGCCCAGGAGCTGGGCGCCCTGGGGTGGCGGACGGCTGCCCCGGGGGTAGCTCCGGACCTGGTCCTGGTTAACACCTGCACGGTCACCGCCCGGGCCGACCAGCAGGCCCGCCAGGCCATCCGCCGGCTGGCCCGGGACTATCCCGGCGCCGTCATCTGGGTCACCGGCTGCTATGCCCAGCGGGCCCCCGGGGAAGTGGCCGCCCTCCCGGTCCAGGCCGTCCTGGGAAACCGGGAGAAGACCCGCCTGGGGGAGTTGTTGGCGGCTCCGCTGGCTTCGGGCGGGCCGCAGCTTTGGGTGGGGGAGCATTCCCCGGAGGAGCCCTTCCATGCCTGGCGGGTGCCGTCTTTGCCCGGGCACACCCGGGCCTGGTTAAAAATTCAGGACGGCTGCAGTCACCGCTGCAGTTACTGCATCGTGCCCCGGGTCCGGGGGCCGCGGCGCAGCCTGCCGCCGACGGCGGTGGTGGCTTCGTTGCAGGAACTGGCGGCCCTGGGCTACCAGGAGGTGGTGCTCACCGGGGTAGACCTGGGCCAGTACGGCCAGGACCTGCGCCCAACCCTGGACCTGGCGGCCCTGGTGCGGCGGCTTCAGGAGAGGGCCTGGCCCTTCCGGGTGCGCTTCAGTTCCCTGGAGCCCCAGGAGGTGACCGGAGAACTCATCAGGGAACTGGCAACCTGGCCAGAGTTTTGCCCCCACTTCCACCTGCCCTTGCAGAGCGGCGCGGCCCCGGTCCTGGCCGCCATGGGGCGCCCCTATGGCCCCCGGGAGGTTATCAACCTGGTGGCGCAAATCCACCGGCATTTCCCGGACGCCGGCCTGGGCCTGGACGTGCTGGTGGGTTTTCCCGGGGAGACCGCCGCGGACTTTGAGGCCACCCGGACCCTGGTGGCGGAACTTATGGCCACTTACCTGCACGTTTTTCCCTTCTCCCCCCGGCCCGGCACCCCCGCGGCCCAAATGGAGCCGGTGCCCCCGGGTCTGATGCGGGAGCGGGCCCGGGTCATGCGGGATTTGGGGCGGCTGAGGAAATTCCGGTTCCTGGAGGCCCAACTGGGGCAAGTGCGGGAGGTGCTGGTGGAGGGGCCGGCCGCTCAAGCTGGCTGGCTCCAGGGCCTGAGCGACAACTACCTGCGGGTGGTCTTCCCGGGACCGCCGGCATTACGCAACCGCCGCCTGCTGGTGCGATTCCGCGCGGTTCAAGGAGAGGTCGTGGCGGGAGAAGTCGCCGAATAGCTTAAAAGCCGCGGGGGTCGGGCAAAAAAAGGCAGGGGGACTTCCCCTTCCGTTAATTTTCTCCTGGACCCGCTTACCTGGGCAAGTACACCGTGGCCAGGCGCAGGCGCCGTTCCCGTTCCCGTTCCAGACGCTGGGCCAGGCCCGTCAGGCCCAACAGGCCCGAAGCCAATAGCCAGGCGGAAGCAATGACCGGGATGGCGCTAATCAGATAATCCAAAACTCCCGTGAGCATCAGGAGCGTCAGCAGGGTGCCCAACTTGAAGAGTTTCATGGGCCGGTCCTTTCGGGGTTTTTACCACACTTTCGAGAGAATGCTTCGCAAACTTAACTAAGCAATATCTATGCCATAATGGCTAACCTGGCCATATCACTTCATCTATTCCAAGTTATTTTTTCAATTGCTAATTCCTTTTGTTCATGATTTTAGACATTGCATGTTCCGCCCGAAATACAAAGCCTGCCAATAAAAAGGGCAGGTCTTCCGACCTGCCCGGTGAAAAGCCGCAAACGCAACCCCTTTTTAAGCCGGCGCTCCCCCCCAAAGGGGCGTTTGCAGCCAGGCGGACTGTCTCTGCCGGGCCTGGGGCGTAGGCACCCAGACCCGCCAGGCCGTTTCCTGCCGCATCAGCAATTGCAGGAAAGTGCAGTGCAGCTCGTGACTCCCCCGGCCCACTTCCAGGCGGCCCAAAAGGGGCAGGCCCAACAGGGCCAGATCACCCACCGCGTCCAGGATCTTGTGGCGCACGCACTCTTCCGGGAAGCGCAGGCCCCCGGGATTCAAGACCCCGTTGTCATCCAGCACCACCGCGTTATCCAGGGACCCGCCCAGGGCCAGGCCCTGATTCTGCAGGTGTTGGACCTCTTTGAGAAACCCGAAGGTCCGGGCCGGGGCGATTTCGGAGCAGAAGCTCTCGGTCCCGAGAGACACGCTGTAGCGCTGGCGCCGGATCATAGGGTGGTTGAAGTCAATGGTGTAAGTGATGCTGGGCTCACCGGGGCTCACCCGCATCCACTGCTCCCCTTGCTTGAGCTCCACCGGCTTCCTGATGAGGATGTAAGCCCGGGGCCAGGGAAGCTGCCGCAACCCGGCGGCGGTCAGGAGACCGGAGAAGGGGGCGGCGCTGCCGTCCATGATGGGCAGCTCCGGGCCTTCCACTTTGATCCTGGCATTGTCCACCCCCAGGCCCCGCAGCGCGGCCAGGAGGTGTTCCACCGTGGACAGGGTGAAGCCGCCTTCCCCCAGGGTCGTGGCCCGAGTGGTGTCCACCACCCGGGAGTAGTGGGCCAGAATTTCGGGCTTGCCGGGCAGATCCGCCCGGACAAACCGCAGACCGTGATTGGCGCCCGCCGGGGCAATGGTGACGTTCACCGGCCGGCCCGAATGGAGGCCGATGCCGCTAAATCTAAGAGGCTGCGCCAGGGTTTTTTGCCACAACATAATTATCCCTCACCCGTGAGGGTGCAATCACCGTACCAGGGGTTTGGGGATTGGAGGGCCCAGGTGGTCGCGAGGTTAAGCACTTAAAATGAATGAACTTCTCAGAGGAACGGGCCCAAGCCGGTTTTCGGCCTGGGTCTGTTTGTGGCATACAAACCACAAATTCCCCGAAACTGTGGCAAATGCACCACAAAACCCGCCTGGGGGAAGTCGGTTGAGGGGAGGGCCGGGGATTTTGTAAGGCGAAAAGGTGAAAAGGGAAAAAGGCGAAAAGTGGGAGAGATTAATGAGATTTATTAAAGAATGGGAGCATTAAAGGAGTTCCACCTTTATCCCCTCTCCCCCCATGGGGGAGCGGGTCAGGGTGAGGGGGAAGTTGATCTCTTTTCCGCTCTTTTTAATATTTCTTTAATTCGCCCTTTCGCCTTTTGACCCCTGATAATTTCCCCCGGCCCTCCCCTAAAAGCACTTTTTCAACCCCCTACAATTCACTCCGTTTCCTGGGCCGGGTATTCCAGGCTGGCCCACCACTTGGGGTCCAGGTCCGGGAAGATGTCGTCCCGCTCCCGGCAGAATTGCAGATAATTCCAGTCCTCCGGCGGCAGTTCCCGCTCCGCCGCGTAGCGCCGGGTCATCTGGGCCAGGCGCTTGAAATCGTCGTGGTGCACCACCAGGCGCAGCTCGGCGTAATCCCGGGCGCTGAAGGTGCTGATGAGGAACTGCCAGTCCGAGCTCTCCAGCAGAAACAGGGAGCGGCCGCACTGCTTCAGGAGGTCCTGGAGCCGGGGGTCCGGGTCGCCGGCCCAGAGCCGGGCCAGCTCCTCCATCTCCTGCTCCGCCGGGTAGATGTGGCGCCAGGTCCAGTCATTCATCTCATTGAGCCAGATCCAGTGGTAGCCGCCTTCGCCCCAGGAGCCCTCCGGCAGGGAAATGACGGCCCGGGGCGCCGCGGTTGCCAGAATCTCCGCCCCGGAGCTCAGGCTCACCTGGGTGTGCTGGTGGAAGCGGCTCAGCACCTGGTAGATCCATTCCGGGCCCTCGAACCACCAGTGGCCGATGAGCTCGGTGTCGTAAGGGGCCACCACCATGCCGGGCCGTCCGTGCTGCTGGCGGAACTCCGTCAGGATGCCGGTGACCAGGGAGACGAAGTGGTCAGCCTGCTCGTGCAGGCGGCCCGGCACCCACTGAGGGTGGTAGGGCTCCTTGTCCGCCAGGTCCGCCTTGGCGCTGGTCACCTTCCAGTACCGGAGGCCCCCGGGGAAGCGTTTTTTGTGGAAGTCTAAGTAGTTGCCGTCCCCGGGGTAGCCCCACTCGCCGCTCCACACCTGGAGGCCGGTCTTGGGGTCCCGGGTGAAGACCGCCACCGGCCGGGTGGTCTCCGGGGCGGAGCTCACCAGGTAGACCTGGTAGGGCGACTTGTCCTCCTCCTCGGGCCGCTCCTGGAACTGGGAGGCAAAGCGCTCCCAGAGGCGCTCCAGGGCCTCGAAGCGGTCCTTATAGACGCCGATGGCCCGCCCGCCCTTCAGGAGGTGGGAATCGATGAAGAAATAGCTGAGGCCGTTTTCCGACAGAAACTCCTCCACCCCCTTGCGCAGGGTCGGTTCCACGGCCAGGGCGGCCAGGGGCGGCGCCCACCGGTAGCGGGGCCGGTAGGCGCACTCCGGCAGCCAGAAGCCCTGGGGGTCCCGGCCGAAATGGCGCCGGTAAGTGGCCACCCCCTGCTTCACCTGGGCCTGCACCGCGGTGTCCCGCCCCAACAGGGGCAGATAGCCGTGGGTGGCGGCCGAAGTGATGACTTCCAGGGCTCCCGCATCCATCAAACGCCGGCAGGTCTTCAGGAGGTCTTCGTCGAAGTCCTCACTGAAGGCCCGCTGCAGTTCCCGGTAGTGGGACTCCCACATCTGGGCCAGGGAGGCGAAGTGGTCGTCCCCCAGCCTCTTGAAGGTCTCCAGGTCCTCCCGGGCCGCCCGCACCTTTTGGTCCAGGTAGTCCTTGAACTCCTCCCGGAAGGTGTTGGCGGCCAGCATCTCCGCCAGGATGGGGGTGATCCCCAGGGTGACCCCGGAAGGCCGACCCTCCTGCTGCAGGCGGTTGAAGACCTGGAGCAGGGGGATGTAGGACTCGGCCGCGGCTTCGTTGAGCCAGTCCATGCCGTGGGGCCAGCGGCCGTGGCCGATGACGTAGGGCAGGTGGGAATGGAGCACAAAGGTGAAGTATCCTAACGGTTCAGCCATAATTGCCTCCGGGTTGCTAATCTTGCAGTAAATCAGGTCAGGAAATGCGAGTCTTGGGGGACGCCTGTCTTATTTAGCAAACATAAGAAGCCCCGGCCCCGGGGTCAATAGTTGATTGTGCGGACCTAGAGATTACCCCCTGGGGCTCGGCACGGCGCGGAATTTCTGCCCTTGAATTTAGCAGTATCAATGAATATTTTAAACAAATATCGCAGATAATTCTCATTGGATGCCAGAAGGAATTACCGGCTGCCGCCTTTCCCAGGTGAGTGGTACTGGAATCCTGATGAGACCAGCAAAGGAGGAATCACTCATGAACTCTGGATTCAAATACAACCGGTTATCCAAAGATGATGCCACTGTCCTGCTTGTAGACCACCAGTCAGGCCTGATCTCGCTAGTTCAGGATTTTTCCCCCGGGGAGTTCAAAAACAATGTTCTTGCTATTGCAGCCGTTGCAAAGTTTTTCAAGCTTCCGACGATCCTAAGCACAAGCTTTGAAGATGGACCGAATGGGCCCATCATGCCTGAGCTCAGGGAAGCTTTCCCCAACGCGCCATTGATTAAGCGTCCGGGCCAAATCAACGCCTGGGATAATGAAGATTTTGTCAAGGCAGTCAAGGATACCGGTCGCAGGCAGCTGATTATTGCGGGAATTGTCACCGATGTTTGTGTAGCCTTCCCCACTCTTTCTGCTTTGGCAGAGGGCTATCAGGTCTTCGTGGTTACCGATGCTTCCGGGACGTTCAATGAGTCAGTGCGTTATGCCGCCTGGACGCGTATGGCCGATGCAGGAGCCCAGTTGATGAACTGGTTCAGTGTGGCCTGCGAGCTTCACCGTGACTGGCGAAATGACATCGAAGGCTTGGGCAACCTCCTCTCCAACCATATTCCGGCCTACAGGAACCTCATTACGAGCTATTTATCGAAGAAATAACCCCGCTAATTCCAGCAAACGCTTGCAGTCCCTCAAAACTGCTCCGCAGTTTTTGGGCGGCTGCGGCTGGCCGTTATAGGACCTGACAGATAGCCCCTTCCAGCTAGGGAACGATATCCGCCTTGATGAGATTGGTGGTGCCCCGGGCCCCGATGGGGGTACCGGCGGTGATGATCACCCGCTCCCCGGAGTGGAGCATCCCGGCCTTGACGGCCTGCTCCTCCACCAGCTGCAACATGTGGTCCGTGTTCTTGAGGTGGGGGGTCAGCAGCGGGAAAACCCCCCAGGAGAGGCAGAGGCGCCGCAGGGTCTCCGGGTTGGGGGTCACCGCCACGATGGGGGTGCGGGGCCGGAGGCGGCTGATGAGGCGGGCCGTAAAGCCGGAATCGGTGCTGGCCAGGATGGCCGCCGCCTCCAGGCCCTGGGCCATTTCGCAGGCCGCATAGCTGATGGCCTCCGAGATTTCCTGGCGGCCCGCCGGGGCCCGGGATCGGAGCCAGGCCAGGTGGGGGAAGCCCTTCTCCGTGGCCCGGCTTATCAGGTCCAGGAACGTCACGGCTTCCACCGGATAGCCGCCGACCGCGGTCTCCTCGGAAAGCATCACCGCGTCGGTGCCGTCCAGGATGGCGTTGGCCACGTCGGTGGCTTCCGCCCGGCTGGGGCGCGAGTGGGTCACCATGGACAGCAGCATCTGGGTGGCGGTGATCACCGGCTTGGCGGCCATATTGGCCGCGGCGATGATCTCTTTCTGCACCATGGGAACCCTTTCCAGGGGGATCTCCACCCCCAGGTCGCCCCGGGCCACCATCAGGCCGTCCGCCACCTCCAGAATTTCCTTCAGGTTATCCAGGGCCTCATGCTTTTCGATCTTGGCGATGATCGGGAGGTCCGCCCCCAGGCTCCGCATGAACTCCCGGGCCGCCAGCACGTCCTGGGCCGAGCGGACGTAAGACAGGGCCACGAAGTCCACCCCGTGCTCGATGCCGAACCTCAGGTCGTCCCGGTCCTTGTCGGTGAAGGCCGGGAACGACAGGGAGTGTTTGGGGAAATTTATCCCCACCTGGGAGCGTAATACCCCACCCACCACCACTCGGCAGCGCAGGGCCTGGTCCGTTTTTCCTTCCACCTGCAGTTCGATGGAACCGTCGGCCAGGAGCAGGGGCACCCCCACCGGGGTGTCCCGGATGATCTCCGGATAAGCCATGGTGGCCCCCGGTAGCCCCTCCGGCAGGGGGCCGACGCTCAGGTGGAATACCTGCCCCTCCGCCAGCTCCAGTTCGCCGCCGGGGACTTGGCCGATGCGGATCTTGGGGCCGGCCAGGTCTTGCAGGATGGCCAGCGGGGCGCCGCCGGCCTCCGACAGTTCCCGCAGGCGCCTGATCCATTCGCCGTGCTCTTCCCGGGTGCCGTGGGAGAAGTTCAGGCGAGCCACATTCATGCCCGCCGCCACCAACCTGGGCAGCACCTCCCCGGCGCAGGCCGGCCCCAGGGTGCACACGATCCGGGTGCGCCGTCTCTCCCGCAATCTGGACATTCATCCTCCTTTAATCATTTAAGAAACGTCGGCTTGTGGGGGGAATGGGGCAAAAATCCCAGGTAGAATGTAGAAAATGTTTCATTTTGTCTTATCGACTGTCGATAAATAAAAGTAAAGCAATTCTTATTCCCAGATGATTGGGAAATTATTATTTAAAATTAACTTAT
>DASWLF010000266.1:0-7254 GCA_036396255.1 Desulfobaccales bacterium | reverse complement strand
GTGATGCGGCAGAGCTCGTCCAGTTCCGTTAGGGTGATGCTGAGGGGCGGCATCAGGACGATGGTATCCCCCAGGGGCCGGAGAATGGCCCCCAGTTGGCGCGCTTCCAGGATCACCCGGTGGCCGACTCTCCGGCCCGCGGGGAAAGGCTCCCGGGCGGCCTGGTTCTGCACCAGCTCCAGGCCCACCATCAACCCCCGCTGGCGCACGTCGCCCACGTGCGGGTGGCCCGCCATTTCGGCCAGGTGGGTGCTCAACCGCTCGATCTTGGCGGCCAAACCCTCCAGCACCCGGTCTCCGACAAAAATATCCAGGCTGGCCAGCCCCACCGCCGCGGCCAGGGGATTGCCGGTGTAGGTGTGCCCGTGGAAAAAGGCCTTGAACTCGGAGTAGTCGCCCAGGAAGGCCTGGTAGAGGTCATCGCTGGCCAACGTGGCGGCCAGGGGCAGATACCCGCCGGTGAGCCCCTTGGCCAGGCACAGCAGGTCGGGGCTGACGTTTTCGTGCTCACAGGCGAACATCCGCCCGGTGCGGCCGAAGCCGGTGGCCACCTCATCGGCGATGAGGAGCACCCCGTGGCGCCGGGTCGCCTCCCGCACCCTGGCCAGATAGCCCGGCGGCTGGGGGATCATGCCCGCGGCCCCCTGCATCAGGGGCTCGATGATGACCGCGGCCAGCTCCTGCTGATGCGCGGCCACCTGCTCTTCCAGGACGGCCAGGCACTGGAGGTCGCAGTCCTCCCGGTGCCGGCAGCGGTAGCAATACGGCGCCGGGGCTTCCAGGGTGTCGAAGAGCAGGGGCCGGTAGATCTCGTGGAACAGCGGGATGCCCCCCACGGACACCGCCCCCAGGGTATCGCCGTGGTAGGCGTTCGCCAGCTTCAGGAAGAGCCGCTTGTCGTTCCGGCCCCGGTTGCGCCAGTACTGGAAGGCCAGCTTCAGGGCCACCTCCACCGCGGTGGAGCCGTCGTCGGAGAAGAACACCTTGGTAAGGCCCGGGGGCGCCAGCTCCGTTAGGCGGCGGGCCAGCACGATGGCCGCCGGGTGGGCCAGGCCCAAGAGGGTGCTGTGCGCCACCTGCTCAAGCTGCGCCCGCAGGGCCTCGTCCAGCTCCCGGCGCCGGTGGCCGTGCAGGTTGGCCCACAGGGAAGAAACCCCGTCCAGGTAGCGCCGGCCCTCCAGGTCGTAAAGATAGACGCCCTCCCCCCGGCTGACGATGAGGGGTTCTTCCTGCCTAAAGGCCTGCATCTGGGTGAAGGGGTGCCAGAGGTGGTCCCGGTCCCAACGCACCAGGGTCTCGCGGTCATAGCCGGCCATAAACACTCCTGCTTCCAAGTGGTCGAGAGCTCTGAAAGAGGCTTATTCAAAAGGGGAAGGCTTGGATAATCCCCCTAAATCCAATGATGTTCACTTAAGCGCCATTGTAGGGGCTGGGTCTCCCAGCCCTTGGTTGAACATCCTTATATTATTGGGCGGGGAAACCCCGCCCCTACGATAAAAAGGAACCGAAAGCTTAAGTGAACATCATTGCCCCTAAATCCCCCTTTAGGAAAAAGGGATTTAACAGGAAATTTTCTGATTAATCAAAGGCTTTTATTATTACCCCCATTTTTAAAGGGGGGCTGGGGGGGATTATTTGACCTCTTGCCTGAGAAAAGATTGGCATAGGCACTTTTGCAGGGTTCTCATAGCTTTTAGGCCTTCGGGGACGCCCCGGGCCAGTGGTCATTGGCGGCATTGCGCCGGGGATCTTTCAGTTCAAAGCGCCGCATCTTGTTGAACAGGGTGGTGCGGCTGATCCCCAGGGTGCGGGCGGTGGCCTGGCGGTTCCAGTCCAGGGATTTCAGGGTCTCCAGGAGAACCTGTTTCTCCGCCTGGGCCAGGGCTTCGTCCAGGGTGAGGTTGGCGGCCAGCGGCACGGGCGCCCCGCCCGTCTCACTGAGGGTCATCGGCAGGGAGGCGGGCACGATGAAATCCCCGGGGGTCAGGATGACCGCCCGTTCGATGACGTTCTCCAGCTCCCGGACGTTCCCCGGCCAGCGGTACTGGAGGCAGACCTGCAGGGCGCTTTGGGAAATGTCCTTGATCTCTTTGTGGTGCACCTGATTAAAGTGGGAAATGAAATGCTTCACCAGGGGGGTGATGTCACTGAGCCGCTCCCTCAGGGGCGGGATGGTGAAGGAGACCACGTTGATCCGGTAGAAGAGGTCCTCCCGGAACCGCTGGTTAAGGACCTCGTCCTGGAGAGGGGTGTTGGCGGCGGTGATAATCCTCACGTCCACCTGGATGGGAATATTGCCGCCCACCCGCTCGATGACCTTTTCATGGAGGACCCCCAGGAGCTTCACCTGGAGATTGGCAGAGGCGGAATTAATGTCGTCCAGGAAAATGGTGCCGCCGTGGGCCTCCTCGAATTTGCCTTTTTTGTCCCTGATGGCCCCGGTGAAGGACCCCCGCAGGTGGCCGAAGAGTTCGCTCTCCAACAGGGTCTCGGACAGCGAGCCGCATCTGACCTTGACAAAAGGGCGGTGGCGTCGGGAGGACTGATCGTGGATGTACTTGGCCAGCATGGTTTTGCCGGTGCCCGATTCCCCGGTGATGAGCACCGTGGCCATGGTGTCGGCGATGGTGTGGACCAGCTCCAGCAGCTGGTACATCTTACGGTCGCCGAATACCAATTCCTCCTGCAAGTCCCAGGGCTTGAGGCGCTGCTTCAGAGAATTGTAGGACGCCAGGAGCTTTCTCTGCTCCAGGGCGTGCTTGATGGAGACTTTGAGGCGCAGGTCGTCGATGGGCTTGGCAATATAATCATAAGCTCCCAGCTTGATGGCCTCCACCGCTCCTTCAATGTGGCCGTGGCCGGTGATGAAGATGATGGCCGTGTCCGGGGCGCGGCCCTTCAGCTCCTTCAGCAGCTCGATGCCGTTCAACCCCGGCATCCGGATATCCGAAATGATGAGCTGATACCGGTCTTCCTTGATCTTCGCCAGGGCCGCGGCGCCGTCCGGGACTGCGTCCACGGTGTAGCCCTCCAGGGAAAGCATCTCCTTCAGGGATTCACACACCAGGATCTCGTCATCCACGATTAGGAGGTCTTTATTTGCCATGGAGCCCCCCCGACTCTCCATAAGGGAAAAAGACCCGCACCTTGGTTCCCCGCCCCGGCTGGCTTTCCACCACCAGGCGTCCTTGGTAGCGTTCCAGGATTTTCTGGCAAATGGGCAACCCCAGGCCCAGCCCCTGAATGCCCTCCTTGGTGGAGTAGAACGGTTGGAAGATCTTGTCCAGCTCCTCGGGAGTCAGGCCGGGGCCGGTATCCTGGAAGGAGATCTCCACCTGGTGGTCCTCCAGAACCCCGTCCACCAGCAGACGGCCGCCTTGGGGCATGGCTTGCAAGGCATTCTTAACGATATTGATAAACACGTAGTACAGGTCCGCCTCCACCGTCAACTTGCTGAACTCGGGGGGGACCTGGAAATCCACCTTAACCCGCTGGTCGCTGGCCTGGAACATCATGATCTTGATGGCGTCCTGGAGCAGATTGAGCAAGGTGTCGCTGGCCCGGGGCGGAGCCTGGAAGGGGTTGGCGGAAAACATCAGGGACTTGACGCTCAAAGACATCTTGTGCAGGCCCTTTTGCGCTTCCGTAATGTAGCGCTCCACCAGTTCCGGCTCCTCTTTCTTCATCAGGGCCAGGGACAGGTAACGGCGGATGCCGTCCATGGGGTTGTTGAGTTCATGGACCACGCACAGGGTGAGTTTGCCCATGATGGCCAAATGTTCATAAATATTCAAGCGTTGCTTCAGGTGCTCCAACTCGCTGACGTCTTCCACCAGGAGCAAGCCCCGGGGCGCGCCCTGCTCCGCGGGCATAGGCACCATGCGGATGGCCAGGAAGCGGGGCGCCTTCTCCGTGGAATGGGCTTTCAGGGAGAAGAATTCCTGGGGTTCCTGCTGGGCCAGGACCTGGCGGAAGGCTTCCTCCAGCTTCTCCCGGTCCCGGTGGGAAAGGCCCAGGTGCCCCAAGACCTCCTGCCCCACCAGTCCCTGGTCTCCCAGGTCGGTCAACCTCACCAGGGCCGGGTTGGATTGCAGCACCGTGAGATTCTGGTCCAGAAAGGCCAACCCCACCGGGATCTCCTCGCTGACCCAGGCGGTGGCGGCAGGCAGCGGCGCCACCTCCTCGGGCGCCTCCCGGGCTTCCAGGATCTCCACCAGCAGCTGGCCCATGAGCCATCCCAGGAAAAGGTCCCGGGGGCCGAACGGCCGGCCATCCTGCCGGTCCGCCAGGTTGATCACTCCCCAGAACTTTTGGCCGGTCAGGGGAATGACCATGAAACTGTTGGTCTGGTAGGTGGCCCGGCGGGGCTTGGCCGGCAGGTGGTAATCCCGGCTGAGGTCGGGGACCAGCAGCGGCCGCCGGTGGGTGGCCACATAACCCATGATCCCTTCGGTGGCCGCGATCATGGACCCGGCCTTGGACCCGGCCTCGGGTCCCATGGCCGCCAGTCCCGTAAAGTGGCCCCGCCGCGGGTCAAAGAGGAAGATGGAGCTGTTGGTGACCTGCACCAACTCCCGGGCGGCGGTAAGGAATTCCCGGCCCACCTCCCGGAGGTCCTGCTGCAGCCGGGCCCGCTCCCTCAAGGCGGACAGCACCCCCGCCTCGGGGGTGTTGGAGACCAGGTCCAGGGCGTTCCAGCCCAGGGCTTCGGCTCCCTGGAAGACGGTCTCCAGGTCCCGCTGGGACCGGCACAGGCGCTGGTACTCCAGGGCCCGCTCGATGGCATGCTGGAGGATTTCCGGCTGCAGGGGCTTCACCAGGTAGTCAAAAGCCCCCATTTTTACCGCCGCCACCGCATCCTCATAATTGGCGTGGCCGGTGAACACGATGGCCAGGGTTTCGGGCTGATTAAGCCGCAGGTATTGGATCAGCTCCATCCCCCCCATCTCCGGCATCAACATGTCGGTGAGCACCAGATCATAATTGTGCGCTTGCAGCTTGGCCACCGCCTCCTTGCCGCTGGCGCACACTTCCACGTGGCCCATGGAACCCAGGATCTCCTTGGCCAGGGCAAGGATCTCCGGTTCATCATCCACTACCAAAATCAGGGGCTGGTCTTTCATGGCTACTTCCCCCCCAGAATCTCTAGCCATCCGGTTCGGGTTGTCCCACAAATTACTTAACCGCTCTCCCCCCGGCGACAGGCAAGCCCAGGGAGGCTGGGGCTGGTTTTCCGGATTCCCTCCGGCAACGGCCAACCTACTATCACATTTCTTGGGTTAACCTTTACAAAATCATTATTACCTTTAAATCGGCTGTGGACGTTCTCATAACTGAAAATTCTTTGTAGGGGCGCACCTGCGGGTTTGCCCTCATTGGGGCGGACACATGGGTCCGCCCCTACAAAAGTTAAACTAAATTAGTAAGTTGGCTAATATTTGGCCGAGCGTTAGTTTTTTAAAGTTATTTATGAAAACCATAGTGGTACGTTTGGCAAACTTCAAAGCCACCGCCTTCTGGCCGGTGGCCCCGCCCTCCCCAGGTCATGCGTGGTTGTCCATCACTTCGGCCCCGTATTGCTGCTCCAGGTAGGCCCGGTAATCCTGGGAGCGCAGCCGCGCCAGCCATTCCAGGTGGTTGAGATACCAGGAAATGGTGCTTCTCAGCCCCTCCTCCAGGCTCACCCGGGGACGCCAGCCCAATTGGGCCTCGATCTTGCCGATGTCCAGGGCATAGCGCCAGTCGTGCCCCGGACGGTCCGGCACAAAAGTGATCAGCCGCTCCAGATCTCCCAGATCCGGCCGCAGCTCTTGCAGCAGCTGCAGGAGCAGCCGCACCAGCTCCAGGTTGGGACATTCCTGCCGGCCGCCGATGTTATAGGTTTCCCCCACCTGGCCCTGTTCCAAGACCATGAGCAGGGCCCGGCAGTGGTCCTCCACAAAGAGCCAGTCCCGCACGTTGGCGCCGCGGCCATAGATGGGGATGGCCTTTTGCTGCAGCGCCTGGCTGAGCGCAAATGGGATGAGTTTCTCGGGAAACTGGTAAGGGCCGTAGTTATTGGAGCAGTTGGTGATCAGGGCCGGCAGCCCATAGGTGCGGAAATAAGAGCGCACCAGGAAATCGGCCCCCGCCTTGGAGGCCGCGTAGGGACTGCTGGGGGCGTAAGGCGCCTCCTCGGTGACCGCCGGGTCGGCGGGCCCCAGGGAGCCGTAAACCTCATCGGTGCTGATGTGCAAAAACCGCGGCGGCGACGAGGCCGGCAGACCCTCCCAGGCCCGGCGCGCCGCCTCCAGCAGGGTGAAGGTGCCCTGGACGTTGGTGCGCACAAAGATGCCGGGGTCCATAATCGACCGGTCCACATGGGTCTCCGCCGCGAAATGGACCACCCGGCTGATGGGGTGCCGGGCAAAAAGGGAATCTACCAGCTCCCGGTCCGCCACGTCTCCCCGCACCAGGGTGTGGTTGGGATCGCCCTGCAGGGCCGCCAGGTTCTCGGGGTTGCCGGCGTACGTCAACAGATCCAGGTTGATCACCTGCCAGTCCGGGCGGTGCCGGCGCAGATGGTAAACGAAATTGGTGCCGATGAAGCCGGCTCCCCCGGTTACCAGGACGGTGGTCATAAGAGTTCCCCGAATAACTCCCAGTACTGGCTGAAGGCGTCCTGCCAGTGGGGCATGAGGTCCAGCCCGGCCAGGTTCAGCAGGCGGTTCTCCAACACGGAGTTGGCGGGCCTGGGGGCCGGCCGGGGGTACTCCCGGCTGGCGCAGGGCCGAGCCTTCGCCGCCAGCCCCGCCTTCTCCAGGATCAGTCGGGCAAAATCATACCAGGTGGCCTCTCCCTGGCAGGTGGCGTGATAGGTGCCGAAGGCCTCGGTTTCGGCCAGGGCCAGCAACTGCGGCGCCAGGGCCTGGGCGCTGGTGGGGCTGCCCCGCTGATCCTGCACCACCTTGAAGTCCTGCCCCGCCGCGTACCGCCGCCCCTGGGCCAGGATGGCCGTCACGAAATTGGGCCCCGGATGGCCATAGAGCCAGGCGGTCCGGACGATGAAATGGTCCGGGCACTGCTCCCGGACGTACTTTTCTCCCAGGAGTTTGCTCAGCCCGTAAACCGACAGGGGCCGGGTTTCGTCCCACTCCACATAGGGGCCTTCTTTGGCCCCGTCAAAGACGTAGTCGCTGGACAGGTGCACCAGCTTGAGGCCCTGGCGGCGGCAGGCCACCGCCAGGTTCCGGGGGCCCAGGCTGTTAACCTTGA
>DASWLF010000265.1:0-4197 GCA_036396255.1 Desulfobaccales bacterium | reverse complement strand
CCTCCCCCATCAAGGGGGAGGGTAAAGCACGGCCTTGCCATGAAAATATTTGTAGGACCCGATCCCGGGTGCTCCCATACCAGAAATTGGCCTGCCTACCAGTATCTTGACCCATGCCGGCGGTAAAAGTCCACGGTGCGGGCGATGCCGTCCTGAAGCGAGGTGCGGGGCCGCCAGCCGGTGGCGCCGGTGAGTTTGCCGATGTCGCTCAGGTAGTCCCCGGTCTCCACGAAATAGCGGTCCGCGGGCCACGGCACCTGCTGGACTTCGGTGCCCGGCACCGCCTGGGCCACCAGTTGGGCCATCTCTATGAAGGGGGTGCCGGTGCCGGACCCCAGGTTATAGGACTGGCCTTCGGTCCCCGGGGTCAGCAGCAGGGCCAGCGCCGCCTCCGCCAGGTCTTCCACAAAGACGTAATCCCGGCGCTGGCGGCCGTCTCCAAAGACCGTCAAGGGCTTGCCTTCCAGGGCCAGGCGGATGAACCAGTTGACGATGCCGTACTTGCTGTGCTTCATCTGCTGCCTGGGGCCGTAGGGGTTGGCGATGCGGACGCTGACCGTGGGCAACCCGTAGGCCTCGTGATAGAAGCGGTAATACTTCTCCCCGGCCAGCTTGTGGATGCCATAGATGCTCAGGCAGTTGAAGGGGTGATCCTCATCCACCGGGTTGTATTCGATGCGGCCGTAGACAAAGCGGGAGCTGGCGAACAGCAGCCGGGCCCGGGGATTCTCCCGGCGGCAGGCTTCCAGGGTCTGGATATGGCCTTTGCAGTTGATGTCCAGGTCCAGCAAGGGCTCGGTGTTGCTGTCCACGTAGCTTACCTGGCCGGCCAGGCTTAAGATGAAGTCGAAGCCGGGCACCAGCCGGGTTAACAGGTCCAGGTCCCGGATGTCTCCCTGGAGAAATTCCAGGCGCGGGGCGATGCCCTCCAGATTGCAGAGATTACCGCCATACATGGGCAACATGGCGTCCAGCACGGTGACCCGGGCGCCGTGCCCCACGGCCAGGTGCGCCATGGTGCTGCCGATCATGCCGGCGCCCCCGGTGATCAACACCCGGGCGCCCCTTAATGAGGCCAAGTCAGTAATAAAACACCTCTTATTTTCAGTCTAACTTTTCCGGGCGATTGAACCTTGCCTTAGGGGAGAAAAGGTGAATTTCAATGCGAAAAATCCTCTTGACTCCTTTTCTTTCCCCCTTTTCGCCTTTTTCCCCCCGATCTTTTTACCCTTTTCCCCTTTTCGCCCACATCTTTAAACCGGCGGGGACCAGGGGCAGCTCCCGCACGGTGCGGTACCAGAGGTAGAGGGCCACCCAGACGAACAGGAAGTTGGACAGCCAGGGGGCCAGGGAGGGGTTGATGCGGGCGTTGATGGCCAGCCGCCACGACGCGGTAAAGACCACATAATACACCAGAAAGATCACCAGCCCCAGGATCAGGCCCCAGGTGCGCCCGTGCTGGCGGGGACTCAATCCCAGGGGCATGGCCATCAGGCACAGGAGCAGGGCCCCCAGCGGCATGGCGAACCGCTGGTGCAACTCCACCGCGGCCCGGTTGTAGGCTTTGGAATTCCGTGGTTGTTGCGACCGGGTAGCCCACAATTCCCCCAGGGACATTTCGGACTCGGACTTCTCCCTTTCCAGGGTGAAGCTGAACAGCTGCAGGGGCAGCTGATAGCGCTTGAATTCCACCGTCTGCCACCGTCGGGGGTCATTGCCCCAGCGGATCACCCGGCCGTCAAAGAGTTCCATCAGGATGGCCTCCTGGCCGGGGTCGAAGCTCAGCTGGCCTCTGGTGGCGTAGATCGTGTTGGGATTTTCCTGGTCCCGGTAGTCGTAGGCAAAGATGCCCTCCAATCCGCCATCCTTGGAGGAGACCTGATTGATGAACAGCATGAGCCCCTGGAAGTCGGTATTGAACACCTGCTCCTTGATCCCCAGGTCGGCCCGCTTTTTGACCACTTCCCGCAGCAGTTCCTTGGTGGCGTGCTGGCCCCAGGGACTGCCGAAAACGGTGAGCCCCAAGGTCAGCAAGGCGGCGGCCAGAGAAAACCCCAGAATGGGAGGAAGCAGCTGGGTGTAGCTCAGGCCCGCGGTCTTCATGGCCACCACTTCCTGGTCGGCGGACAACCGGGTCAGGGCCAGCAAGATCCCCACGGTGGCCGCCATGGGCAGAGTGAAGACCAGGAGATAGGGGAGCAGATAGGCGCAGGTCTTCAGGACTTCCACCAGCCCCACCCCCTTGACTACGATCATCTGGGTGAGCTTCATCATCCGTCCCAGAAAGACGATGGAAGTGAAGGCCAGCAGACTCACCCCAAAGGGCGGCAGGATTTCCAGCAGCAGGTAGCGGTAAAGGATCTGGGGCATGATAGAGCTATCAGCGGTCAGCTTTCAGCAAAGACACCGATGGGCCCAGGCGGGCAATTTATGATTCCTGGGACTAAATATTTATTTTCCCTCATAACCCAGCAAAATACAATCCTTATGCCGGGCCAGGAGGCGCAATTTTCCGGGGAATTCCTGCTCCAGAAGGGGCAGGTCATGAACCTTCAGGTAAAAGAGGGTCCGGGGCCGGGCAACGGCAAAGGCCGCCATTTCCTCAGGCGCGGCGAAGAAGCGGCCGCTGCCCGGCTGAAGCCGGCGGCCGAACTCCAGCTCGGTCCTGAAATCCAGGAGATGAAAGCCCTGGCCGCTGTAAAAGGACACCGCCTGGGAGTAGAGATTCACCCCCACCAGGGCCCCGCCCGGTTGCCAATGGGCTTTGACCGCCTGGCCGATCTGCCGGGGGGAACGCCGGAGGCTCACGGTTTCCACGCCCACCGGCACCAGGGTGCTCAGCAGCAAGGCGCCCAGGAACAGGAACCCCGCCTGGCGCCAGCAGAGCGCCGCCAGGGGGGTCAGGGCGAAGACCAGCAGGCCCATAATCAGAAAGGGGGAGAAGTTGCCGAGCTTGACCAGCTCCCGGGCAACTGGCGCCGGCGGCCATAAATAGACCACGGCCAGCCCCAGGCCGGCCACCGCCCAGACCAGGAGGCTGATTTTCAGGCCCCGGTCAGCGAAGAGAAACCGCCGCCCGGGGCCCAGGAGACCGGCCAGGCCCTCCCCCAGGAGCAAGGCCAGCGGCAGCAGGGCCGGCAGAATATAAGGAACCAGCTTGCCCCGGGACAGGGAAAAGAAAACCAGGACCGCGGCGGCCCAGAGGAGCAGAAAGGACCGGTGCGGGTTGGGCTCCGGCAGCCGCCCCCGGCACGCCAGGACCCAGGGCAGCAGAAAGCTCCAGGGCAGCATGAGCCCCAGGATGATGGGTCCATAGTAATAGAAAGGCTCCGGGTGGATGGCCGGGGTGAGAAACCGGCCCAGGTGGTGCTCCAACAGGAAGAACCGGAAAAAGTCCGGATAGCGCCACCCCACCCAGGCAAACCAGGGGAGAGACAAGGCCCCCAGGATGAGCCAGCCGCCGGGGCTGACCAGGGATTTCAGGGGCAGCTTCCGGTATAAAACCCAGAGCAGCCAGATGAGCCCGGCCAGGACCACGGCCACCGGCCCCTTGGTGAGCACCGCCAGCCCCAGGGCCAGGTAGGCCCAGGGCCACAGCCCCGGCCCCTCCCGGCTCAGGGCCAGGTATCCCAGCCCCACTGCCAGGTTGAGGAAGAGAGAAAAGGTCATGTCCAGGGTGAGGATCCGTCCCAGGGCCACGTAGCCCAGACAGGTGGCCAGGACCACGGCGCTGAGGAACCCGGCCCCCGGCCCCCAGAAGGCCCTCCCCAGGCCGTAGGTTAGGAACAGCCCGGCCAGGGCGCTGACCGCCGCGGGCAGGCGGGCCGCCAGCTCGGTTTCGCCCAGGCCCCCGAAACTCAGGGCGGTGAGCCAGTAGACCAGGGGCGGCTTCTCCAGGTAGGGAAGGAGATTCAGGTGCGGAATCAGCCAGTCTTTGAGCACCAGGATCTCCCGGGCGATCTCGGCGTAGCGCCCCTCGTCCGGGTCCATCAACCCCGGCGCCCCCAGGCGGTAGCCGAAAATCACCAGCCCCATGAGGGCCAGGCCCAGGAGAAAGGGCCAGTCTTGGGGTTTTCGGTTTTCGGTTTTCGGTTTAGGTTTTTCGGTCATGCCTGAAAATGGTGGGGCAGGCCTCCGTGCCTGCCTAAAGTTGCTCCACCTGAAAATGTTAATTTAGGCGGGCACGGAGGCCCGCCC